>CAZWLX010000048.1:0-5667 GCA_964634845.1 Candidatus Woesearchaeota archaeon
CCAAGCAGATGAACCCACATGAAATCTAGCAACAGCAACAGAAGAATTAGTAATGTCTATCTGACAGGAAATAAAAAAAAAAAATAAAACAATAATAATGGTAACGCATGATCCTGATTTAGCAAAAGAACACGCAAGGACAATTTACTGGATGAAAGATGGGAAGATAGCAAGAGTAACTTCTGGGAGAGAGCAAAAGAAATCTATCGCTAAGAGAAGGAGATAGAAATGATAAAAGATAATGCTCTTTTAGCTCTGAAAAATTTAAAAAATCGTGGAATTCGTTCATGGCTTACAATGCTCGGGATTTTTATAGGAATCGCAGCAGTTGTTTCCTTAATTTCTCTTGGTTCTGGATTGCAGTCAGCAATAACAGGTCAATTCGCATCAATAGACCCAGACAAGTTAACAATAACAAACGCAGAAACCGGATTCGGTCCTCCAGGAAGCACAGCTATAAGAAAGCTAAATAAAAAAGATTTTTCTGTGCTTTCAGATGTAAATGGGGTTGATTTAGTAATTCAAAGATTGATAAGGGTTGTAGAAGTAAATTTTAATGATGTTTCAAAATTCAAATATGTCGCAAATCTTCCTGAAGAAGAATCCCAGATATCTGTTATTTATGACACTTTAAATGTTGAACCAATTCAAGGAAGATTGTTAACAGAAAATGACAGGAGAAAAATAGTTCTCGGAAATGATTTTCTTGACGAATCTGACTTTGGCAAGGAGATAAGGTTAGGAAGAACAATACAAATTCAAGACACCAATTTCGAAGTAATTGGTTTTCTAGAAAAAGCAGGAACCTTCACAATAAACTCTGTAATATTAATGCCTGATTCTGATTTAAGGAAAATCTTAGATATCCCTAACGATGAGTATGATATTCTAATTGTGCAGGTTAAGAATCAGGATGAAATAGGCGTTGTAAAGGAGAGGGTTGAAGAAGCATTAAGAAAAGATAGGGGATTAAAAAAAGGAGAGGAAGACTTTTCTGTTCAAACACCTGAACAAGGTATACAAACAATAAACACCATCTTGACGATAATTAAGCTTGTTGTAGGAGGAATTGCAGCTATTTCACTTCTTGTAGGAGCAATAGGAATAGCAAATACAATGTATACTTCTGTTTTAGAAAGAAAAAAAGAAATAGGAGTCATGAAAGCGATTGGGGCAAAGAATCCTGAAATTCTCTTATTATTTTTATTCGAATCAGCTTTTCTCGGACTAGCTGGCGGAATTATAGGAGCAGCAATAGGACTTGGTTTAGCTTTTCTTGCCGCATATTTAGTCGCGAGCGCATTCCCAGGTCTTAATTTCTCTGTAACTTTATCTTACCCTCTGATTTTTCTTTCCATATTATTCTCTCTTTTAATCGGTTCTGTCTCTGGATTATTGCCGGCACTACAAGCTTCAAAACTAAAACCTGTTGAGGCGTTAAGAAAATGAGAAATTTAGAAGATTACTTCGAAATAGCTTTAAGAAATCGAACAAGAAGAAGACTAAGAAGCTGGTTAACAGTTCTAGGTATAATAATTTCAGTAACAATAATTTTTATTTTAATATCTCTTTCAGTCGGGTTGCAAGGAGCGATTCAAGAACAATTTCGCCAGTTCGGGACAGACAAGTTTTTCATTCAGCCACGCGGACAATTAGCAGGTCCTGGAACAGGAGGAGCAGTAGAATTAAATCAAAGAGACATAGATGTAATAAAAAAAGTTTCAGGTGTTAAAGATTACACTTATTGGACAGCTGCAAGTGCAAAAATAGAATTCAGAGACGAGATTAGATATGCAATGATAGCAGCAGTTCCGTTAGATCATGTAGATGTTTATGTTGAAACAGGATTTGTAACTCCTGATGAAGGCAGATTTATAAAAAACGGGGATTCAAATGTAATCTCAATCGGATATCAATACAAATATAAAAATTTCTTTAAAACTCCTGTTCAATCAGGAGATAAGATAAAAATAAATGAAAAAGACTTCAAAGTTCGTGGAGTTCTTAAATCAGTAGGAAATCCACAGGACGATAAAATAATTTATATGTCTGACTCTGATCTCAGAACCCTTTTTCCAGGCATAGGAGATAGAATAGACCAGATAGCTGTTCAAATAGATGAAGGAGAAGACATAAATCTAATAGCCGCTCAAGTTGAAAAAAAACTCCGCTCCTCAAGAAATGTAAACGAAAAAACTCAAGACTTTACTATTCTAACACCAGAAGAACTTCTCGCAACCTTTGGAGATATTCTAAATCTTCTCACAGGGTTTCTTTTGGGAGTTGCAGCAATCTCTCTCTTTGTAGGAGCAATAGGAATAGCAAATACAATGTATACTTCTGTTTTAGAAAGGACAAATGAAATAGGAGTAATGAAAGCCATCGGAGCAAAAAATTCAGATATCCTTACTTTATTTACAATTGAATCAGGTCTTCTGGGTCTCGTAGGCGGAGCAATCAGTGTAATTTTAGGAATAGCAATCGCAAAACTAATAGAGTATATTGCTTCTAGCCAATTAGGAGCTTCAATATTTCAAGTTTCATTTCCTTGGTATTTAATTCTCGGCTCTTTGGCATTTGCATTTATAATCGGCTCTGTTTCAGGGATTCTTCCAGCTTATCAGGCTTCTAAAATAAGACCTGTTGAAGCATTGAGATATGAATGAATTAGTAAATTACCAAACTGCTTCTTCTCTAATCCAGGTTGGAAGCTCTGTAAAAAACCAGCCATTTGGACGAACAATTCTCTCAATCTATGGAACTAAAACAGCTCTCAAAGTTTCTGTTGCTTTAACAGAGCAATTTCCAACTCTAACGCCCCCGTTAACCCTTTTTTCTAATTCAGGAGATGTAAAAAGACTTAATTCATAAACAACATCAATAGAATCGTCCGGGATAAAAGCCAACGATTCTGGAACAAGCAAGTCAATTTCATAATGCTCAAATCTCTCTTCAGACAAATAACCAACATCAATTCCAGCAACATTTACTCCAATTTTATGCAAGGCCCTGCAAAGCCAAGGCTGATAAGCGTATTTGCCATAGACGCTTGATTCAACATTATTTCCATTACATCCGCATCCTAATTCTAAGACTCTTTTATTAATATAATCTCTTCCTAAAGCAGATAATACTCCTTTTAGGGTAGACCTTAAAGAATGATCCATCAAAACTCTTCCTTTTTGCTCTGCTCTTGGAGAAGGAAATCTAAGTCCATAAGCTCCTAGCAATTGGTCTAAGAATCCTTCTTCAAATAATTCATCAACAAAAATTATTGTTTCAGGATCAGCAGATCTCTCAGGCAATAAACTGCTTGCATATCTCATAAAATTCTTTTAAAGATAAACTATATAAGGTTATCTAAGTGCTTTTATCATAAAATAATTACCCATGGTGCAAATGCTTTCTTCTATGTGCATCTCTTCTCTTCTTTCTTCTCCAGAAATACCAGGCAATCACTCCTAGAATTAAAATTACAATAACATATGTCCCTACTCCTGTTCCTCCAGAGTCCCTTGCTCTATTACTAAAGTAATCAGAATCAAAAACAAGACTCTTTTGCAATTGTCTTCTTTCAGTAATTTTGTCAGTGTAAACTACTACAATGTCAATCTTTCCATTCCTAGGTACGGCTTCAAAGCTAAAAGTAGTGTCTTCATTACTATCTAGACTTCCGACAATATTTCTGCTACTTCCCTTTACATCCCTATTATCTTGTTTTGGAATCTCGATAGTAAGAGCCTCAACATCATGTTTTCCGATATTTAGAATTTCAAAAGTCAATGTATTTGTGCTTGACACATAATCCTTGATAGAAACCTCAAAATCTGTTCTTAGGTCTTCTACTTTTATGTTAAAATCTTGTTTAGTAAAAACTCCTTGGTCAAATTTTTGCTTTGTGGCATATCTCACAGTAATTTTATTGTCTCCATCAACAGCTTCTTCATTAACTCTTAACTTGTAAGGAACAAGCAGATAAGAACCAAAATCAGAAACCTGACCCCCTTTAACACTAACTTGATATTCACTTCCAGGGTCAAGAGAAAAAGGAAACTCTTGCTCAATCTCAAATATCACATTTCCGCAAACAGGATTTCCCAGCCCATCAAGTTGAAAAACAACTTTAGCATATTCCCCCGGAATAGCAGGATAAGGGTCTTGATTTATTAATTTAGCAGACAGTCCACAAGGTTCTGCACTTGTTAAACCAATAGTCAACGCAAATAAAAATGCTGTGGCAATTAATCCAAACAAAATTTTATCTCTCATAATCCATAAAAGAGCGTACCGCTTTTAAATATTTCTAATTATTTCTTTAGAGCTTCTAATCCTGGGAGATTTTTCCCAGCAATATAATATATCAAAGCTCCTCCGCTTAAACTAACATATCCAAGTTTTCTTTCATTTATATTCATTTCTTTTACAGCATTGCTTGAATGTCCTCCGGCAACAACACAAAACGCTTTTGATTTCTCCATCTCTTTTAATAATCTTTTAGTTCCCAAACAGAATCCTTTATAAGAACAATCTCCAGGAGTTCCTTTAAAAAATATGAATTTTGCTTTTTTAATTTCTTCTTCATATTCTTTTATTGTTTTTTCTCCAATATCTAAAGCTCTAGCATTAACAGGCAATTCATTCAAACTCTTTTCAACTCTCTCTCTGTTAATTAAAAATCCATAATCTTTAGGCGTTTTAATATGTTTTAACTCCCTCTTTATTTTCTCATTCAATTCTTTTATCTCTCTTTTTCTTTTCTTATTTTCCAATCCAAAATAATTTCCTTCTGCAATATTGCACAAAATTCCAAAAACACCTGTAGCAATTATTTTCTTCTTTTTAATTAAAAGCATTAAATCTCTAGGTTTATTTCCTCCTAGAATATATAAACAATTTTTATTTTTAACTTTGTCAATGTTTCGTAACTCTCCTTCAAATGTTCTTCCCATCCCCGAATCAAAAAATCTCGGCAATTCACTTATTGAAGTCTGTCTCCTATGACTCACAGAAAAAGAATCATTAATGTAAATGTTAAATCCAAGTTTAACAAAAAAATCAATAATCTTCTTTCCTTTTTTAATATTTACTTCCCCATCTAACTTTCTTATATTTTCCAATAACAACGCTTCTCCATCTTTTAATCTCAATATTTCATCTTTTGCTTTTCTTCCAATAACATCATTCACAAAATTAATTTTACAATATCTTCCTAATAATTTAGAATGTTGCTTCAAACTTCTAAAGTCATTTCCTCCTTTTCTTCCTTGATGAGCAATAACAACAACTCTCCCTCCTTTTCTTTGAATCTCTTTTATAGTTTCTCCAGAAAATCTTATTCTGTCGTTATTCTCTATTTTTCCATTCTTAATAGGAGAATTAATATCAATTCTAACAATTACCCTTTTTCCTTTAAAACTAAAATCATCAATTGTCTTAATGCCTTTTAACATTTTCATCCTCCTTATTTTCTCCAATTTCATGGTTTTCAAAATCCTTTTTCTTTAATAGGACATATTTATTTACAGATTTTATTAGTTCATTACTTCTAGAAAAGTTAGAATCTCTTTTTTTCTCATAATATGTATATAAAATAGTTTTTACTTCAAATTCCTTTAGATTTTCAATTGCGGGAACGAAATCACTATCAGAAGAAACTATAACTATTCT
>CAZWLX010000049.1:0-5663 GCA_964634845.1 Candidatus Woesearchaeota archaeon
TGTTTATTGAGTTTTTGCAGGTTATATTTGAAGAGAGTTATTGCCGCTATAATTAGTAAGATGAGAGGAATAATGATTAAAATCTTTTTCATTTTGTTAGATTATAATAATTAAGAGAGTTTATATATTTCTTGGAGTATCTTTTTATAGAGAAAAAGAAAAAATGAGGGATTTCATTTTTTATCTTTGGATTCAAACCTAAGAGATTTTGCTTTTGCTTTTTCTTCTATTTTGGAGAGAATTGATTCTGCCTGAGCTTCTGCATCTTTGTAGTTCGGAGCTGAAAGAGTTAGAGAGAAATTTGATGAACCAAGATACAAAATCTGGGAGTTATATGGAGATAAGATGAATTTTATGTCTGAAAGGCCGGAAGGAGATATTGATTTTAGAGTGAAGCATTTTTTTACTATCTTCTCTTTTTCCCTTTTTTCTGATAGAACCTTTAGAAATTTCTCTGATTCTGATTTTGTTAAGTATTCAGAAACTATTTTTGGGTTTTCTCTTGCTTCTTCCATGAAATCTGAGACGTCACGGTCTAATTTTATTTTTTCCAGAGTTACTTTTGAATCTTTTACAATTGTTTTTAATATGCTGTTAAGAGTTGTTTCCTTCTGATGTTTTTCTAGAACTGATTCGCGTTCTTTTGCTGTTACTCTTCTTAGACTTAGCTCAATGTTGTCTGATGAAACTTTTAGAACCTTGCATACTATTTTTTTGCCAGTAGATACAAAATCTCTTAAGTTTCTGATACGTCCAGCTGCTATTTCAGAGACAACTATCGAGCCTGTTCCGTTGTCTTCTATTTCTACAAACACTGTTGCTCCTTCTATGTTTTTTACTTTGCATAACACTAAGTCTGATTCTTTTAATTTCATCTTGCTAATATTTCTTTTATTTGCGCTTTTACCTTTACTTTTCCCCCTGTTGTTCTTATAAGAAAATAATTGCACTCCTTGCATTTTATTTTCAGAGTGGATTTTCCATAGACTATTTGAATATTTCTGCATCTAGGGCAGATTATTCTTAGGAATTTACTGTCTATCTTGTTTTTTCTCGTTTTTCTCATAATGTTGGTAGCTAGAGAGGGGTTTTAAGTCTTTCTTTACTAGACTTTTTTCACCTCTATTTCAAGAGTTTTTCTTAGTTCTGATATGAAGAGCGCTTCTTTTTCTCTGGAAATTAAACATCCTGCTGCCTCTGGATGTCCGCCTACTTCTCCTCCAAGTGGTATGACTACTTTGCTTAGGACTTCCCGAACATTTCTTCCGGATCTTCCAGCTATTCTTGCAGAGACTTTTATTTTATCTTCATTGTAAGCAAGTGCTACAATAACTGTTCCTTTTTCATAAGTTGGGGAATGAGAAATTATTGAGGTAACTGTTCCGATTATTGTGTCTTTTATATTATCTTTTGTGTTGATAATCATGTATTTCTCTCCTGTAATCTTTTCTGTTTCTGAAATGTATTTTAGAGCAGATACGAGGTTTTGTTTGTAGGTTATGTATATTTTTTCTGCATCTTGCTTGGATTTTTTGTTTCCAAGACAGAACCCAAGGCAAGTGTATGGCTGGTCCATTCTGCTACATGCATTTATCAGGGCAGACAGTTCTCTGGCGTCTTCTAATTTATTGAAGAATTTTATTAGATAGAGTGTTCCTATAAGATTTTCAGGAGGGGTTTTTCCTATTGTTCTTAGAGAGACAGCGGTTAAAAGATTGGACATTTCTTCCTGAGATAATTCGTAGAGGGCTTTGTACTGTCCGTTTTCCTTTGAGATTCCGGCATCTTTTAGTAATTCAAGAACTCCTGTGTAAGATCCGGCTACTCCAGGAATATATGGGGAGGAAGAATATTCCAATGCTTTATCCAATGGACGAGTTGATGGATACAATAAAAGGCCTTTTTTAGTTGTTGTTTCTGAATCTTTTATTATTTCATCATATATTTTATTTATATTTGATTCGTGTCTGTCTCCTACCATTCCGATGACTGCTAAGTTTGCCAAGTCTATGTTTTCTGAAGAGAGAGATTTAGCGAAAAGATAACAGATTGCGGCACTGCAGACTGGCTCTTGTTTTTCCAGAAGAGGATTTATTATTCTTATGTTACTTGGGATTTCTTGAGTGATTTCGTGATGATCAAATATAAAGACCTCTGTTTTTTTATCTTTTAAATAATTTAGGGAATTGCTTGCTAAATCCAAAAATATTAAGACTGACGAATCAGAAAGAGTGTCTATGTATTCTTTCTCAAGAGATTTTTTAATTTGAAGAGAGAATTTTATCTCTTTTCTTTGAAGAGCTTTGGAGAAGATAGCTGCAGAAGTTATACCATCTGTATCAAAATGACTGATTACTTTTATAGGTTTTGTTTCTGACAGCTTTAGAATTTCATTTATAGATTCTTTTATCTTTTTTAGCATCCTTTTAGGCCTCTTTTTTAATTAAGAGTATCTTCTTAGTGTCCAGAGCTTTTTTGTTAAAGCTTTGGAGGCTGTGAAATCATGCTTGTTCTTTGATATGTGTTTTTTTATAGATTCTATTTTATTGGTAACAGAGTCTTTTTCAGACGAATCAATTATCTCATTTTCTTCCAATATCTGGGAGATTCTCTTGTTTAGAATTTCCTTTACTTTTGGTATTCCATGTTTGTCTCTAAGAATTATGCCTATTTTCGCAGAAGACATTTTCTGCTTTCCTAAATCAATAATCATAGACTCTATCTCTTTCGCCTTTAGCTTTATCCACTTTGGTTTTTCTTCTGTTGTTTGCTCTGCCATGAGTAAGGTTTGTAGGGTCTGCTTATAAAGATTTCTGTTTATGGATTAGTAAGTGATAATTAAAGAACATGAAATTATTAAAAGCATTTTATAAACAGAAGTTTTAAAAAGGAAGATTTCCGGAGATAAGTAAGCTGAGATCCAGAACCTTACTGGTCGGTTTTCTGGGGAGTTATTTGTTTTGACCTTAATATGGCTCATATCATGTGAGCTTACTTGGAAAGAAAATGAAATTACCAAAGGAAACTGAAAGATATTGTCCGACATGCAGGAAGCATACAAAGCATAAAATTGATACTGCTAAGCAGAAGTCAAGAAGTGCTACTAGGCCTTTATCGAGAGGAAGTAATTCAAGGCTCAAAGCAAGAGGATTAAAATCAGGAAAAGGAAACAAGGGAAAGCTTTCCAGAAGACCACCCAAGAATCAGAAGATGAAATCTAAAGTTACCAAAAGGTTTACTATTGTTTACAAGTGTTTTGTTTGTGGCAAGATTCATGCACAATCTAAAGGGATAAGGGCAGGGAGAATTGAAATAGGGGAGAAAGTAGCAAGATAATATGGCAGCTGAAAAAGTAATGAAGCAGAAAGTTAAGGGAAAGAAAAATATAAAGAAAAAGTTTTACGAAGTTGATGCTCCGGTTACTTCTGTTAAAATTAATTTATATGCTTCTGAGCCTGAAGAGCTGGATGGAAAAGTCGTCACAATTGACCTTACTAGGAATCTAAGAGGAAAAAACCTAGAATTGAGAATTAAGATAAAGGTTGATGGAGAAAAGATTTATGGAGAGCCAATAAGCGTTAATCTGATTCAAGGATATGTTAGAAGGATGATGAGGCGCGGAACAGATTATGTTGAAGATTCTTTTGAAGTTCCATGCAGGAATTTGAAAGTCAGAATAAAGTTTTTCTTGATTACAAGGAATAGAGTTTCCAGAGCTGTCAGAAATGCTTTGAGAGTAGCTGCTAAGAAGTTTTTGGAGGGACATCTAAAGTCAAGAGATTCTGATGAAGTATTTTCAGAAATAATTTCCAACAAACTGCAGAGAGCTTTGGCTCTTAAGTTAAAAAAGATATATCCTCTTGCAGTGAGCGAGATAAGAGTTTTCGAGATTCTTGGAGAGCTAGATAAGAAAGAATTTGAAGAGGCAGAGGAAGAAAAATCTGAAGATACCGGGGAAATAGCAGAAGAGAAGAAAGAAGTAAAGAAGCCTAGTAAGAAAAGTTCCTAAAAGAAAGAGAAGTATATATTATAATATAACAGTTTTTATAAATTTGGTTCTAAACTCTTTAATAATGTATTATACAGTGCGGGAATATATTTAAACAGGTTTTGTTAGGAGAGCTTGATGAAAAATGGGTAGGAATTTAAGACATGGTTGTGGTTTTGTTGTCGCTCATACCTTGCACGATGCTTATTCTTTTATGGCATCTTTGCAGAATAGAGGAAGAGAAGGTGCAGGAATGCTCGCAGCAAGTCCTAACAGAATAGATATAGTAAAATGGGTTGGGGGAGTTAGGAGATTTGATGTCGATGATTTACATGATATTTTTCCTGGGCACGATTACAATGTTTTTTTTGGTCATGTTAGGTATGCTACGAGGGGAAGAAAAGACAAAATATTGCAGGATGCTCATCCACATAGCGTTGGGGGAACTCTCATTGACAGGGGAGATCATGTTTTTATTTTAGACGCTGATGCGGCAATAGTTCATAATGGGCAAATTGATGAAAGGCACTTTGAGGATTTAGATTTGGAAGGAGTTATTGGAGGATGTGATAGTGAAGGACTTCTTAGGTTTTATATGAAAAAGGGAATTCATGCTGTTTTGAATGAAATTTCTGGAGCATATACTTTAGCTATTGCTGATAAAAGACTTAGAGGAGTTATGGTGGTTAGAGATAGAACCGGAATAAAGCCAGGGATTCTAGGATGGAAGGATGGGAAGTTTGGTGCTGCTTCAGAAGATAAGGCATTTATTGTGAACGGAGGAGAATATACTGAGGATTTAGAGCCTGGAAGAATTTATTTTTTAAGTCATGACGGAGATTATAGGAAGGAAGAAGTTGTAAGACCAAATGTAAAACATTGTATGTTTGAGTGGCAATATCTCGCGAATAGAACTTCCATAATGGATGGACTTGGGGTTAGAGTTCATAGAGCGCTTCTCGGAGAACAACTAGCTCAAGAATTTAATCCTGATGATGCGGAAATAGTCACTTATGTTCCAAGATGTCCTGGAATTGCGGCAGCTAGTTACGCTAGAGCAACAGGAAAGAAGTTTATGAAAGTTCTTTATAAGATGAGGGGCGAGAGATCATTCCAAGGGTCTACTAGCGACGAGAGAGAAGGGTCTATAAGGAATAATCTTCATTTGTCTCCCAAGGTTGGAGATAGTCTTAGGGATAAGGTGATTGTTGTTATAGAGGACAGTATTGTTAGAGGAAATGTTTTGAAAAGGACAAGGGAGCTACTATATGATGTGGCAGGAGTTAGAAAAGCATATTTAGTTAGTTATACTCCTCCTATAGGAATTATCGGAAGTGATGGAATTGAGAGGGGATGTGAGTTTGGAGTAGACATGGCTCCCGGAGATAATTTTTTCGCGTTAGACAAACTTAGAATGGTAAATAGAACCATTGAGGAGATGAGCGAGGTTGCGAGAATGCCTGTTAGGTATCTTTCTACGGAAGGAATGCTTCGGGCTTTTGAAAAGGGAAACATGCCTAGAGAGAAACTTTGTTATTATTGCGTTGGAGGGGAGCGTCCCTTTGTCGATTTAACTGTTTCTGGAAAAGGTTTAGAATAGCCCTGTCAGGATTCGAACCTGAGTCCCGAGGACCAAAACCTCGTGTGCTTGACCAACTACACTACAGGGCTATAT
>CAZWLX010000050.1:0-5626 GCA_964634845.1 Candidatus Woesearchaeota archaeon
ACTACTAATGTTGCGTCTAATGAAGGTCAAGTAATTCAAGGGCAAATGCAACAAGTTATCTTAAGTCAAGACGGATACAACTATAAAGATGCTACTGTAGAAGCTGGAAAACCGATTGCTCTTAGTGCAGATAGTTCTGTTGGAGGATGCTTGAGGTCTGTTGTTTTCAATATTAATGGCAAGAAATATTCAAAATATTTGCGAACACCTCAAGACACTTTAGAGTTGCCTGTGCTTTCTAAAGGAACATATCCTTTTTCTTGCAGTATGGGTATGGGTTATGGGAAGTTGATTGTTAAGTGATTAAGAGGGTGTTTGGTTTGAGTGGATTTATTTATAATGCGGGTTTGTTTTTGGCATTGAGTTTAAGATATCTGAGAATAAAAGTTCTTACATAGTGTTTTTCAATTATATAATGAAAATTTTCCAGTAAACTCTTTTAATTCATTAGTAGAACCAAATAGAACTATTCCATAATATTCTAACTCACCTTCAGGAGTCTTCTTTGTGACTTCTTGTTGTTCATTTGATGTACCGATAGTCATAGTACTCGTGAAATCAGAGAAAGGTATATTTCTTTTTATACATTCATTCCTAACTGCTCTTATCTTGTTTGAATTATCTGCTTTAAGTACGATAAAAGGGAAATGAGATATATTGGGATGTATCCCTCCTTCTTTGTCTTTATATTGTAAGAAACACATCTCTGCTATCTTGTTTGAACCTCCAACAAGTCCTGCAGTTATATGTCCTAGAGCATTCATCAGACGACCTTGTCCGATTTTCTTATTAATAATGGCTATAAATCTCTTAGAATTTTCATCAGGTAATTCTTTTATCATAATTTAATAATTAACTGGATCTATAAAAAAGTATCTAGACTTTTCAAATCAGTATGTGAGAACAATACTTCACACATATTTATAAATTAACACCCTTATTTATCAAGATGAGAAAGATTTTCAGAAAGCCTTATCTTTATTGGTTCTTGGGCATATTTGTTTTTTATTTAATTTTGAATGTCTTGATAAGCGGTTTTTATGACACAATTCCATTAATTATAATTTACGCAAAGACAGTTAATTGGTTTAAACTTGGAATTTCACTAATATTAACTTTTGTAATTGGTTTTTTAGTATCTCTTAATGGGGTTTTAATTTACATGAAATACAAAGAAAGAAAAAAGTGTAAAGGAGTTGGAACAGCAAGTGTTGGAGCTGTTGGAGGGTTAATTACAGGCGTTTGTCCGCTGTGTGTTACAGGCATATTTCCTTTAATATTTAGCTTGATAGGAATAAGTTTTAGTTTAGGAGCTCTTCCTTTTCAAGGAATTGAAGTTCAGATTTTAGTTGCATTAATTCTTTTTATAAGTTATAGACAGATTTCTAAGAAATCATAGAAAAGCTTAAATAATTGCATAGTTTGAGCAGAGTAAGGTGTCAGGGAACGCCTTAAGTCTTCGGACATCCCGCAATGTATCCCAGCTGTGTTGAACACTGGGAATTTTATTATGGCGAAAGGGATTTCTGTATATATTGACGGAGCTAATTTTTATGGGGGTTTAACTTCTATAAATAAAAGGTTTACCGATACCAAATTTGATTTTGAGAATTACATTGAATTTTTGATTGGAAAAGAGAGCTTAGTAAAAATCAATTATTATAACGCATTGGTTAAAAAGAAGATTAACGAGAAAATATGGAAAAAACAAAATGACTTTTTGATAGATTGCGTAAAATTCCAAAATGTAAAGTTACTTTATGTACCAGAAAATCGCGTCTTAATATTTTAGGAGAAGAATATCACTCAATAAAGGGAGATGATATCTCATTGACCTTGGACATGATAGAAGATTGTTATAATAATAAATTTGACAAAGTCATTTTTATCTCAGGAGATGGCGACTTTGCTGACCTCTTGAACAGAATTAAGAAGAAAGGGAAGGAAATTGAGATTTGTTACTTTGAAGGATGTATCGCTGGTGTCCTATTGAAAAAAGCGGACAGCAAAAGATTGATTGACAAAAAGATAGCAAATAGGTTTTTTTGGAGGGGGAAGAAAAAATAAAATATATCTAATGAAGGTGCGAAAATTTGCGAAAAGCTTAAATAGTTATATGTATGAGAGATTCATATGATAAATAAGAGCATATTAGATAAATGCCATAAGAGTGGTTTTGAAGATGAAGAAATTTATGGAGCATATAAGATATTCTTTGGGACGCTTGTTTCAGAGTCTAGATTAAAGATTATTAATCTTCTCAGAAAAGGGAAGAAAAATGTCTCTGAAATTATCTTGGAGTTAAATATGGATCAAACAGCTGTTTCGCATGATTTAGCTAGATTAAAGCAATGCGGTTTTGTTAAATCTGAAATTAATGGGAAGTATAGATATTACTCTTTAAATGAGAAGACAATAAAACCCCTTATGGAAATGATTGACGAACATATGTCTCAATATTGCATTCATATTTTGTATGCCATGAAAGGAGGACATGAATAAAAATGAAAAATAAAGAAAGCAATAATGCTGTTATTTGGACTGTTGTAGGAGTTTTTGTCTTATTTTTGCTTTTGGGCGGATTTGGAATGATGGGCTTTGTAAACTACGGCATGGGAGGAATGATGAACTGGATGTTTGGGGCTGGATTTGGATTTATGTGGATATTTGGGATGATGATCTGGATTCTTGTAATCATTGCTCTTATTCTTTTTATAATGTGGCTAATTAAACAACTACAAAGTCCAAGGAGAAGATAATGGTAAGAGAAGATAAGAAAAATAAGAACAAAGCTTCAGATATTGAAATCATAAAACGTTCTTTGGGCTTGAAAGGGGGAAAATTAAAATGACAAAAACAAAAATATCAATTCAGGGAATGCATTGTGCATCATGTGCTTCTAATATAGAGAGAAGTTTGAAGAAGATTGAAGGTGTGAAAAATGCAAATGTGAGCTTGATGATGAGAAAAGGATATATTGAATCTGATAAGAAAATAGATGAGAAAGAAATAAAAAAAGCTGTTGAAAAAGTCGGATATAAAGTTAATGATATTGAGGAAGAAGAATGAAAGAACATGAACATAACGAGCATCATCATGATGCGCCTGTTGAAGACAGTGAGATAAAGGGCTGGAAGAAGAAACTTATTTGGAGTTGGATTTTGACAATTCCAATTGCTATTTTAATGTTGAGTGAAAGACTATTTGGAATGGCTATTATTTCTGATAGATATATGGTTCCAGTTATTCTGATTTTAGCATTCCCAGTTATATTTATTTTTGGATGGGATACGATTAAATCTGGAATGAAAGGATTATTTACGTTTTATTTTAATATGGATTCTTTGATTGCTTTGGGAACTGTTATTGCTTATGTTACCGGATTTCTAAGTTTTACAGGAATTGTTTTTGATTATTCTGGTGTTGCTGCAATGATTATGGCTTTTTTCACAACTGGAAAATATGTTGAAGCACTTGCAAGAGGAAGAGCATCAAGGGAGATAATGAAACTTTTGGAATTAGGAGCTAAAAAGGCAAGAGTTTTAAGAGGAAAAGAGGAAATTGAGGTTCCAATTGAAGAGATAAAAATTGGAGATGTAATGATTGTAAAGCCAGGAGAAAAGATTCCTACAGATGGGATTGTTGTTAAGGGAGAAAGTGCTGTTGATGAAAGCATGATTACAGGAGAGAGTTTGCCCATAGATAAAATCAAAGGAAATAATGTTATTGGAGCAACAATTAATCAAGACGGAATTTTATATGTTAAGACAACGAAAATTGGTAAAGACACTTTCTTGGCGCATATTATTAAATTAGTTGAAGAAGCTCAGGGGACAAAAGTGCCGATACAAAAATTAGCTGATAAAATTACAAGCATATTTGTTCCTGCTATTTTGGTTATTGCTATTTTGACTTTTGTTAATTGGTTCATATTTACAGGAGATTTGAGCAGGTCATTAGGAGTTGGGATTGCAGTATTAGTTATTGCCTGTCCTTGTGCCTTGGGATTAGCAACTCCTACAGCTTTAATGGTTGGAAGCGGTATGGGAGCAAAGAGAGGAATTTTAATTAGAAAGGGAGAAGCAATTCAAACAATGAAAGAAGTTAAGATAGTTGTTTTTGACAAAACAGGAACAATAACTAAAGGAAAGCCAGAAGTTATTGAGATTTATTCAAAAGATAAAGAAAAAAGAGTTTTGGAGATTGCAGGAAGTTTGGAAAAGTTGAGTGAGCATCCTTTATCAAAAGCAGTTGTAAATTATTGTGAAAAAATAGGAATTAAAAAATTTATGAATGTTAAGAAATTTAAAATTCTAAGAGGAAGAGGAGTTTCAGGAAATATTGGAAATAAGGCAATATTGATTGGGAATAGCAGTTTAATGTTAGAAAGCAAGATAAAAATAGATAAAGAGCATGAAAAAAAAGTAAATGAGTTTGAATCTAAAGGAGAGACAGCTATTATTATTTCTGAAAATAAGAAAATTATTGGAGTAATTGGAATTGCGGATGCTATTAAAGAAGATTCTATCATAGCAATTGCAGGACTTAATAATAGCGGATATAAAACTGTGATGATTACTGGAGATAATGAGAAAACTGCGAGAGCTATTGCAAAACAAGTAGGAATAAAGGAAGTAATTGCTAATGTTCTTCCAGAAGATAAAGCAAAAAAAGTTGAGGAATTACAGGAAAATGGAAAGAAGTTTGTTGCTTTTGTTGGAGATGGGATAAATGATGCTCCTGCGTTAAAGCAAAGCAATGTTGGAATTGCAATGGGAACAGGGACAGATATTGCAATAGAGGCTGGAGATATTGTTTTAGCAAAAGGAAGTTTAGAAGGAGTTGTTCAGGGAATTAATTTAAGCAAAGCAACATTTAGAAAAATAAAGCAGAATTTGTTCTGGGCATTTGCTTATAATGTTGTTGCTATTCCTTTGGCTATTGCAGGATTATTGCATCCTGTTATTGCAGAAATTGCAATGGCTTTGTCTTCAATTACAGTTGTTACGAATGCTAATTTGTTGAGAAGAAGCAGGGTTTGATTCTATAAAAACAAATAATTCAGATATCCTGCGAAAGAAACCCATAAGAAATAAGGAATTAGGAGATAAGATGCTTTTTTATCTATTTTGTATGAGTAGATTAACATTAAGATTATTGTCAGCCAGATGAAGATTAGGTTTATGAATGAAGCGAGAGGATTTTGCAATGAGAAAAAGAGATAACTCCATAACCCATTTAAGATGAGATTTGAGCCGAATATTATTACTATCGGAAACTTCTGTTTTTTAGATGAATTTTGCCAGACAAAGTATAATGAAAGAGCTATTAGAAAGTAAAGAATGTTCCAGACAATTGGAAAGACATAACTTGGAGGAGTTATGGATGGCTTATTCTCCAAATACCATGAAGAGCTTGTTGCTCCAATGTTAAATGATGAAGAAAGAAAAGCTATTGAGAAAACAATTACTAAGCTGATTAAGAATATTTTTAGAGAGAAAGACTTCTTTTTCATTTAAGATTTAGTGAAAGAAGGTTATTAAATTTAAGGGAAATAACACAATAAATATTAAAAACACTAGATTATAAAGGAGTTGAGATGGAAAAGAGAGGAAATTACTTATTC
>CAZWLX010000051.1:0-5506 GCA_964634845.1 Candidatus Woesearchaeota archaeon
CTTCAAATATTCATAATTCTAAATATTCTGTTCTTATAAGCAATGAGGATTTGCAGGAAGGAACTATACCTCGTAGAAGCAGAATTAAAGTTGATAAGTTATTTACCTTGAATAAAGAAATAATTATTAAGAAAGTTGCTAGAGTTGATAAAGACACTTTTGATAAAGTTAGAGATGAGTTTGTAATATTGGTTTAATCTAATTTAACAAATTCTGTTTTTTAACGAGGTTAGAGAAATTTAGGGATATGGAACACTCCATGTTTATAAGCTGGAAGTTGATGTTGGCGGGGAAGATTGATAATATTTATAACTCTCTTTCTTTTTGAAGATTTATGAATGCAATTACAAAGACAGAAGGACCGTGCGTTGTGCTTGCAGGAGCTGGGACAGGAAAGACATATACAATTGTTGAAAAAATAAAGCATCTTGTTTTGAATAAAAATGTTGATGCTGGGAAAATTGTTTGCATTACTTTCTCAAATGAAGCGGCAAACAATTTGGTTTTAAGAGTTAAGAAACTATTAGGGGATAAATTAAAAGATGGAAAAGAGCCGGTAATCAGGACTTTTCATGGGTTTTCAGCTGATTTATTGAGAGAGTTTGGCGAGAAAATAGGAGTAAATAGTAAATTTAGAATTCTTGACCCTGACCAGGCAAAAGTTATTTTACATAGGAATTTAAAAGTTAATGCTGGAAATTGTCATAAATATATTGGCACTATTGGAACTGTTAAAGATTTAGGAATTAAAATAGAAGAATTTGAAAGATATCTGGAAAAGAGAGAAAAAGAATATGATAAAATTGATTTGGAAAAAAGACTCGAGAACTTGAGTTTTGAACTGCATACAATGCATTTGAGTAATTTTAAGGGAAGAGAAGATAAGGCAGACTTAGTTAAGGAATTGTTCAAAGTTAAGAATTTAATTGAGATAAGAAAATTTGTAAATGCTTGGAGAGCTTATGAAAAATTAAAAGAGAAGGGCAATTATTTGGATTACAGTGATTTGAATAATTATGCTTTAAAATTGTTAGAGAAAAATCCTGAAATTGCAGAGAATTATGAATATTTTATTGTTGATGAATTTCAAGACACTAATAAAGTTCAATTAGATTTTTTAATTAAATTGGCTTGGAATGGAAATATAACTATTGTAGGAGATTTGAATCAAAGTATTTATAGATTTAGAGGAGCATATAGGAAGAATTTAGAGCTGTTTAGAAGTTTTTTCAATGTTAAAAGCAGCGATATATTTAATTTAGATAAGAGTTTTAGGTCTAGTAATAGAATTTTAAGAATCGCTCATAAACTTATTTTAAATAATTATGAAAATAAAGATGATTGCCTTTTTGTTGAAAATGTTCATGGAAGAGAAGGAGATGAAGCAGAAGTTTATGAATTAGAAGATGCAAGAGAAGAGGCAAGGAAAGTTATTGAAATTGTTAAATCTGAGATAAATAGCGGGAAAGCTGAAGAAGAGATATGCATTATATTCAGAGCTCATCAATATGGAAGAATAATTAGAAAAGCTTTAGAGCAAGAAGGAATTGATTATTGTGCTGTTTCAAAACAGAGCTTACTAAAACAAAAATCAATAAAAACAGTTATAGATTATTTGACTATTTTAAATAAATTAAAGAAAAAAGAGAAAGGCGGAGAGCAGGCATGGTGGGATTTGGCTTATCAGCTTAATTTTTCAAATGAAGATTTAATGAAAATTGGGAGATTTATAAAAGATTTTAATAAGAGTTTTGAAAAAGACAAGGAGAAGAAAGAAAATAATGACGAAGAACAAAAAAATGGAGAAATTATATCTGTTAAATTGTTTAATTCTCTTTCTGGAATGGAATTAAGCAGTGATGGAAAAATGGCTTCTAAGATTCTGATTGATAAGATAAAATCAATGTTGAATTTTGCAAACAGTGGAATTTCAGAGCTGTTGAGGGAAGTTTATAGGATTTCTGGATTGCAAAATGAGCAAAGAACAAGAGAAGAGAAAGAGATAATGTTAAATTTAAACAGGTTTTATGAAAAAGCCAAGGAACATGAAGAGCTTTATGATTCTGATTTAAGCAATTTTCTTTATTATTTGGAAATCTTAGAAAGTTTAGGGATTGAAATTCCTGCTGCTGAAATTGAGGAAAAAGGAATTAGATTAATGACAAGTCATGCTACGAAAGGACTTGAATATAAGACTGTTATTATTACAAATATGGCAAGCAAGAGATTCCCAATTGAGACTTATAGAAATAATAGTTTGATTCCAACAGAATTATTGCCTGAGATTAAAGAAGATGTAGAGAAGATGAGTGAAGAAGATAGAGAATATTATGTTGAAAATTATGAAAGAAAACAACAAGTCTTGGATGAAAGGAGATTATGTTATGTTTCATTTACAAGAGCCAAAGAAAAATTAATTTTAACTTATGCTAAAAAGTATGGAAATAGAAAGAGTTTTCCTTCTATGTTTTTACATGAATTGGGTTTTAAAGGAAATGAAGATATATTGTTTAAAATTGATAGAAATATATTGTTTAAAGAGCCAGAATTAGAAATAAAAAAAGCTTTTAGTTTAACTCAAGCGCTAGGTTCAAAAGATTTTGATTCTGTTATTGGAGAAATTGTAAATGGAGACAGAGAGAAAGATAAAGAGAAAGAGCATAAAAGGTTTTCACCTTCTGCTTTGTTGCTTTTTGATGAATGTCAAAAGCAGTTTGAATATAAATATGTGTATAATATGCCTGAGAAGAAAACAGTTAGTTGGGAAGCAATGAGATTAGGAAGTTTTGTCCATATTGTTTTACAAAAAGGAGTTTCTTTGGAATTTGAATCTGTTGATAAATTTTTAGAATTAGCAAGAGAAATGAGTTTAGATAGTGATTGGGAGAGTGTTGATTTTAATGAAGCAGAGACTTTAATTAGAGTTTTTTTTGAGAGGAACAGGAGCAGATTTAATGAAAAAAGCAAGACAGAGCAATATTTGCCTTTGCAAATAGCTGGGATGGATTTCATAGGATTTGCTGATAGAATTGATTTTAATGAGAATGGAGAAATCGGAATAGTAGATTATAAAACTGGAAAAGCGAATGTTGCCGGGAAAAACAGAAATTGGCAACTTGGTTTTTATGCCCTTGCTGCTAAAGATGTTTTTGAGAAAGATGTTAAAAAAGTTACATTGGATATGTTAAGACAAGATAAGCCATTGGAATTTGAAATTGATGAAAAAGGGAATGCTTTTTGTGTTAGTTCAGATAGAATTGAAGGATTTAATATTTATGAAGTTGAGTCAGAGCTTGTTCAGACAGCTCATAGAATTCAAGAAGCTTATAAATTCGGATTTAAAGCTTGTCCTATTGAGAAGAATTGTGAGTTCTGTAATGAATATGTTTATGGTCTATGATTGTTGTGGTAGAAAAAGCTCAAATATAAAAATTGTAGGTATCTAATAAGAATATATAAAAGCTGTTTCTTTCTTATTGTTTTATGGTTTATTCAGTTCATACAACTGAAACCTTTGAAAAAGAGGTTTTAGAGTTAGATAAAGATAAACAGGAAAGAATAGACAAATTATATATTCAGTTAAAAAATAATCCTTATGCTGGAGATCAATTAAGATATAAATTTTTTAGAGAGAAAAGACTCGATGAAAAGAGAGTTTATTATCTGGTATATGACGATTTAGAGGTTGTTTTAATGGTTGCTATTAGTGGAAAGAAAGATCAGCAAAAAACAATAGACTATATAATTAATCATTTAACAGAATTTAAAAAATATGCCGAGAAGTTAAAAAAATAATTAAGCTACTCTTTTTACTCTTCCATGTTTTAAGTCTTCCAAGCTTCCCTTTATTTGTCTGACTAAATCAAAATCTATTTTCTCCAATTCTTTTAGCTTAGCATATGCTATCTTTAGTTTTAGATATTCTTCTTTAGATATAGTTACTTCTTCCATATCTCTACATATTAGGGAAATATAAAAATGTTTCTATATCTTTTGTTATGATTTCTGTAATGAATATATTTACAGGGTATAGGAAAGCTTTTTAAACCGATTTTTTCTCACATTAAGATGTTAATTCATGGAGAGATAAATGTTTTATTTAATGGATGTTGAGGATCATGTGAGAGTTGAACCAAGGCACTTTGGTTTGCCAACGAAAGAAGCTATAGAGAAGCAACTTAACGAGAGTTATGTGGGAAACGTTAGCAAAGAATTGGGGTATGTTATCTCTGTTGTAGGTGTTGGAGATGTTGACGATGGGGTTATTATTCCCGGTGATGGGGCTGTTTTCTACAAGAGTCAGTTTAAGATTCTTACATGGAGGCCTGAATTACATGAACTTCTTTATGGAACAATTAGCGAGATAACTAATTTTGGGGCCTTTATTCAGGTTGGACCTGCGCAGGGAATGATTCATATTTCCCAAACAATGGAAGATTATGTTTCTTTGAATAAAGCAGGAACTTTATCTGGAAAGTCAAGCAAGAGAACTTTGGCCAAAGGAGATGATTGTATCGCCAGAATCGTGGCTATAAGTTTTAAAGGAGATAGTCCTAAAATTGGGTTGACAATGAGGCAACCAGGACTTGGAAAATTGCAATGGCTTGAAGAAGATAAGAAAAAGAAAGAGTCTACTGCTAAGGCTGTTGAAAAGAAAACTGAGAAATCTAAGGGAGGTAAAAAGTAAAGATGAGCAGAGCTGTTAAAATTTCCGAATTAAACGGGAAGAATATTTTGAGTAAGCAGGAGATAGAAAGTCTTCGGGGAAAAGTTGTTGTTCTAGATACAGAAGGCGAAATATCTAAAAAGCTTGGAATAAAGGAGAAAGGCATATACGGAATTAAATTTAGATAAAATGAAAGAACAAATTTTGAGAGATGTAAAGAATTCTTTGCTAAAGAGAAGAGAAATAGAGATTTTGATAGAAAGCGAGAAAAATCCGGGTTTTAAAAATGCTAAGGATTTTGTTTCAGAAAAGTTTAAAGTTCCCAGAGAAAATATTGTTATGAACCATATAAAAGGGGAGTTTGGTAAACACGAGTTTTGGATAGATGTTTTTATTTATGATTCTAAGAAAGATTTAGAAAATGTAGAAGGAAAGCACGAAGAGGTTAAAGAAGAAGCAAAGGTTGAGGCTTCCGAGACAAAAGAAGAAAAACCTATAGAGGTTGGAGTATAAAATGGCAGCACCAAAAGGTGGAAAATCAGGAGCAGTGGAAGGCAAGAAACCACATAAAAATAAACCAGCTGGAAAGAAGTATAAGCATTATACTATTGATGGCGAAAGCGTTAAGAGAACTAAACATTGTCCTAGATGTGGGCCTGGAACATTTTTAGCTGATCACAAAACAAGATTTAGTTGCGGGAAATGCAAATACACTGAGTTTGTTGGGAAGAGCGATAAGACGGAAGAGAAGTGATTAGTTTTATAGGTTATTGTAAATGGCCATGATAAATTAAATTACAGCCTTAATCTTTAACTCTCTCTCCAGCATAAACCGGTAAC
>CAZWLX010000052.1:0-5376 GCA_964634845.1 Candidatus Woesearchaeota archaeon
GCTTTTAAACCAATATCAAAAGCACAAGTAAAAATGTATACTTGCGGACCAACTGTTTACTGGTATCAGCATATAGGAAATCTGAGAACTTACATCTTTTCAGATATTCTAAAAAAAGTCCTCGAGTATAATAAATACAAAGTGAAACAAATAATAAATGTTACAGATGTAGGACATTTAACTTCTGATGCAGACACAGGGGAAGATAAGATGGAAAAAGCAGCGAAAAAAGAACATAAGTCTGCAAAGGAAATTGCAAACCATTATCTTTCTGTATTCAAAGAAGATTTAAAAAAATTAAACATTTCAAATCCTGATAAATGGACAAAAGCAACAGAACATATAAAAGAACAAATAGAATTAATAAAGAAACTTGAAAAGAAAAGATTCACCTATAAAACATCAGATGGAATTTATTTTAACAGCAAGAAATTCAAAAACTATGGGAATTTAGCAAGATTAAATATAAAAGAACTGAAAGCTGGATCTCGTGTCTCCTTAGGAGAAAAGAAGAACAAAACCGATTTCGCTTTATGGAAATTTTCAACACCAGAAGAAAAAAGACAGCAAGAATGGGGATCTCCTTGGGGAAAAGGATTCCCAGGATGGCATATTGAATGCTCTGCAATGTCAATGAAATATCTAGGAGACCATTTTGACATTCACACAGGAGGAGAAGACCATATTCCAATACACCATACAAACGAAATTGCACAAAGTGAAGCAGCAACTGGAAAAAAATTTGTTAATTATTGGTTACACGGAGCATTTCTTCTTTACGATGGAGAAAAAGTAAGTAAAAGCAAAGGAGGGTTATACACAATATCAGAACTGGAAGAATTAGGATTTCCAGCCTTATCTTACAGGTACCTATGCCTCCAAACAAAATACAGAAAGCAGTTAAATTTCAATTTAGAATCTCTAGAATCAGCTAAAACATCATATGAAAAAATTAAAAACAAAATCTTGTCTCTCAAAGCCCAAACTCATAAAGGAATTGATAAAACAAAAGAATATCAGGATAAATTTCTTGAAGCTATTAACGATGATTTAAACATGCCAAAAGCCCTTTCTATATTTCTACAAGCTCTGGACGATTTTGATTTCTCTCCAAAGAAGAAATTACAACTATTAAATAAATTTGATTCAGTCTTAGGATTAAAAATAAAAACTCTTAAACCTGAAAGACTATTAATTCCCAATGAAATCAAAACCATGTTAAAAGAACGCGAAGCTCTAAGAAGGCTGAAAGAATTCGCACAGGCAGATATTTTAAGACAGAGAATCAAAGAGGAAGGATACGAAATCTCTGACACTCAAAAAGGCCCAAAACTATCAAAAATAAAATGATACTAATAATAAACAATCACTCTGGAAACTTAAACAAAATAGGAAAGATACTTGAGAAGTTTAATCAGAAATATATTATTCAGGACCAAAGTGCCATATTTAAAAAATCTAAAAACATAGAAGGAGTAATTCTAACAGGAGGAAGTTTAATCCTTGATAAAAAGATAATGCTTAGTAAGATAAGAGCAGACACTTCCGCTATTATAAACTACGACGTTCCCATTCTTGGAATCTGTCTCGGTCAGGAAATAATAGGAGAACTTTGCGGAGCAGAAGTTGCAAAGCTAAAAACCCCTGTAAAAGAAAAAGAAATAACAATAAAAATATTGAAAAAGAACAAAATCTTCAGAAATCTTCCAGGTGAAATACGAGTCTGGGAAAATCACAGCCGCTATATTCGTAATATCCCAAACTCATTTGAATTAGCAGCGACCTCTAAGAAAAATAAAGCAGAATCTCTTTTCCACAAAACAAAACCAATTTACACTGTGCAGTTCCATCCAGAAGAAAGTTCTGTCTTTGGAGAACAAATTATAAAGAACTTTTTAGATATCTGTAAAGATTACAAGTAAACTTTCTTTTTTTAGCTAAGAACCTTTAACAACTGCATGTGCAGCAGCTAATTTTGCTATTGGAACTCTGTAAGGAGAACAAGAAACATAATCTAATCCAGTATTATGACAAAATTCTATAGATGCAGGATCTCCTCCATGCTCTCCACAAATTCCTAATTTTATATCTTTTCTGACAGGTCTTGCTTTGGCAATTGCGATTCTGATTAATTCTCCAACTCCTGCTTGATCAAGACTCTGAAAAGGATCTCTTTCATAAATTCCAAGCTCAATATATTGATTCAAAAACTTTGCAGAATCATCTCTTGAAAATCCGCAACCCATCTGCGTTAAATCATTTGTCCCAAAACTAAAGAATTCTGCTTTCTCAGCAATTTTATCTGCGGTTAATGCTCCTCTTGGAACCTCAATCATAGTTCCAACCTTATATTCAAAATCAACCCCTTTCTCTTTTTTAACAAGCTTTGCAATAGAATCAACTATAGCCTTCTGATTTTCAAATTCCTTAACATCTCCAACAAGAGGAATCATAATCTCAGGGATAATTTCTTTTCCTTCTTTAACAATCTCTGCAGCAGCTTCAAAAACAGCTCTAGACTGCATCTCGCTTATCTCTGGGAAAGTAATTCCTAATCTGCATCCTCTATGTCCTAACATTGGATTAAATTCATGCAGTTCATCTATCTTTTGCTTTAATTTGTCAAAAGAAACATCCATCTCGTTAGCAAGCTCTTCAATATCTTCTCTCTCTTTAGGCAGGAATTCATGTAAAGGAGGGTCTAAATATCTGATTGTTACAGGTTTACCATCCATTATCTCAAATAAAGCTTTAAAATCAGACCTTTGCATCGGCAGTATTTTTGCCAGCGCTTTTCTTCTTCCTTCTTTTGTCTCAGATAAAATCATCTCTCTAACAGCTTTTATCCTTGACTCTTCAAAAAACATATGTTCTGTTCTGCACAATCCAATTCCTTCTGCTCCAAATTTAACAGCGACTTCAGAATCATGAGGAGTATCTGCATTTGTTCTGACTCTTAACTTCCTGATAGAATCAGCCCATTTCATAATTGTTGCAAAATTTCCAGATAATTCCGGTTCAACTAAGTCAACAGCTCCCAAAAATACTTCTCCAGTACTTCCATCTAAGCTTATAACATCTCCTTCTTTTATTGCTTTATCTCCAACTTCTATTATCTTATCTCTCTCGCTAATATTAAGTTGAGAGCATCCCGCAACACAGCATTTACCCATCCCTCTTGCAACAACAGCCGCATGACTCGTCATTCCTCCTCTTGCTGTCAAAATTCCTTGGGCAGCGTGCATTCCTTCAATATCTTCAGGACTTGTTTCAACTCTGACAAGAATCACTTTCTCTCCTTCCTGAGCCAAATCTCTGGCATGATCTGCTGTAAATACTACTTTACCAACAGCAGCTCCAGGACTTGCAGGCAATCCTTTAGCAATCACTTCTTTTCTCTTCCTATCTTTAGAACTCAACTGCTTATGCAACAACTGGTTCAATGATTCAGGGTCTACCTTTAGCAAAGCTTTTTCAATTGTTAACAACTTCTCATCAACTAAATCCACAGCTATTTGAACAGCTGCAGCCGCTGTTCTCTTTCCGTTTCTCGTCTGTAAAATATAAAGTTTTCCTTGTTGAATTGTAAATTCAATATCCTGCATATCTTTATAATGTTTCTCCAGCCTCTCTCTTATCTCAACTAATTGCTTGTATAATTCAGGCATTTTATCATCTAACTGCTCAATACTTTGAGGAGTTCTTATTCCTGCGACAACATCTTCTCCTTGAGCATTCATCAAAAATTCTCCGTAAAATTTGTTTTCTCCAGTGCTCGGATTTCTTGTAAAGCAAACTCCTGTTCCGCAGTCATCTCCCATGTTACCAAAAACCATTGTCTGAACATTCACAGCAGTCCCTAACAAACCAAAGATATTATTCAATCTTCTATAAGTAATGGCCCTCGGATTATTCCAGCTCCTAAATACAGCTTCAATCGACATCTTTAGCTGTTCTCTCGAATCATCAGGAAACATTTTTCCAGTTTCATTTTTTACAATTTCTTTAAATTTCTCAACAATTTTCTTCAAACCGCTGACAGAAATCTCATTATCAAGCTTAACGCTTTCTTCCTCTTTAACTTCTTCTAAAACAGCTTCAAAAGAGTCATAATTAGCCTCCATAACCACTTCCCCAAACATTTGAATAAATCTTCTATACGAATCATAAACAAATCTTTCATTCTTTGTTTTATTAGTCAATGCAACAACCGTCTTATCATTCAATCCAAGATTAAGAATAGTGTCCATCATTCCAGGCATCGAAGAAGCAGCCCCACTTCTGACAGAAACAAGCAAGGGGTCCTTCTCATCTCCCAACTTCTTGCCCATATCTTTTTCAAGCTCTTTCAATTTTTCCCACACTTGATTTAAAACTTCTTCTGATAATTTCTTACCGTCTTTATAATATTTATCACATGCTTCTGTAGTAATTGTAAATCCTGGAGGCACAGGCAATCCAATAGAAGTCATTTCTGCAAGATTAGCTCCTTTTCCTCCAAGAAGCTCTTTCATCTCCTTCTTTCCTTCCTTAAAACCATAAACATATTTTGTCATAGGAATTCTAAATTTTCAATGAGACTATATAAATCTTTTTATCTGAGTTAAAAAAATTATTTCTTTACAGGAAATCTTTTTGCATTCTTCTCCATTTTTGATGTGAAAGCCTTTCCCAAGTCAACATCGCATGCGTTAGACATTTTTAAAATAAGATATAACAAGTCTGCTAATTCTTCATCCATGTTTTTTTCCTTATCATTGGTGTGCTGCCCACCATAATTCTTTATACGTAAAACATTTCTTGCCACTTCTCCTAATTCTTCAACTATATGTATTAAGATATCGCCTGCTGGTGTTTGCCATTCCCTGTCATTAACAAAAGCATTAACATACTCTTGTAATTCTTTTATCGTTTTTTCTTCCATTTTAACTTCTTTATTTAAATTTTTTAAGTATGCTCTCTAATCCTTGAAGAGTCGAACTTTTATATCCCGTAGGTATTCTCTGCCAAGCACCTTCCAACATCATTCCTAAATTCTCAGACACTATACTCTCCTGCGACCTATATGCAACTATTGTTTTTTGTGCTATATAAATTCTTTGATATTCCATTGCTGAACCAGATCCCGCTTTATCAAAAACCATTAACATAAGGTCTGATGAATCTACAGCCCTTTCATTAGTCTCTAAAATCTCCGCCGGACTCATTCTTGTATCAAGAGGGACTTCAAGTTGAGGCAAGTAAGGATCGAAACCAAGATTCTTGCATAATATATATAACTCCAGATTTAATTCCTGCAGTTTATGATCTGATATCTTTGATGATATGAAAACCCTTTTCATATTTTTCTTTTTTTACTTTTGATCCAAATTCTCC
>CAZWLX010000053.1:0-2540 GCA_964634845.1 Candidatus Woesearchaeota archaeon
CTATGGAAAAAGAGATTAATAATTAATTATAGATCAATTCATAGTTTTCTTAATCAATTTGTTTTCTGCTTATTTTAAGCATATCAATGTTAGTAAATACTTTAAATTTATGCTGTTCTTTAAAATGAGGATCATGTGCCCAGATTCCGTCTGCTTTAACTGCAAAACAAGCAGCGAGATGCGGTACATCATCAGGATCACTTATCATAGTTTTACATTTATCTAAGAAATTTTCATATTCTGATTTTGGAATAATCTCTATGTTCTCAAAAATAAGATTAAGTAAAACTTCAAATTTTTCATCTGTAATTCTTATCTTTTTCTTTAATTCTTCTTTATGTTCTTCTATCTCAGTTATTGTATAGTCTGGGGTTATAAATTTAAAATTTTCATCAAATAATATGCCCCTTGTTGTACTCTTCTGCACTAAGGCCGCTATTATTCTATTTGTATCTATTAATATTTTCATTAAACAAGACCGTGTCTTTTAGCGATTCCATGCTTTATCTTATTCCCTATTTCCTCAATATCTTTCTCAGTTAATTTGCTTTTAGCTGTTAATTTATCCATAAGTTCTAATTTTCTCGCCTTTTCCCACATAGCTTGTCTTGCTACTTCAGTCCATTTTATGTCTTTATGCTTATTCATAATCTTATGCAGATCTTCTGGAACAGCCAATGTCATATTTCCCATATTTATCACCTTTACTTATTTATGTATATTATTTAATTCACATATTTATAAAATTTTCTATTAATTCTTAATTTAACAATGATTATATTCAATTATTACTCGGGGCACACACGAACTTAAACTATAACTAACGGAAGGGGGCTTTTAGACCTAACGGACATTTACACTTATTTTGAAAATAAATATTATTTTATTATAATAAGTAGTATGATTTTTTTACTTAACATAATCCCAAAAATCTTCAGGAAATGAAATTTTTGTAAAATCCATCTGGGTAATTCTAACTCCCTTATATCGAAAATCATCAAAATACCGATCATGAGTATTTCTAGAAACTTCCAAATCTTCAGCGTGATAACCTCTTATTTCAGTTAATAAATCCGCGTGTGATGCAAGAGGAGGACTTTCTCGCGTAATTTCTCTTTTGCGTGCGCGAAGTAATGCTTCCTCCAATGAAGTATCGCAATATATCAAAATGTCTGCTCTATCGAATGCACTTTGTGCATAAGAAGTCCATGCTCCCTCAGTAATCCAATTATCACCTTGAGTGATTAGGTCTAACATTGAAACTCTAGTTTCTACTGGTCGCTCTAACACTCCATCATATTTTAGCTCATCAAGACTATAAAGGGGTAGATTCCATTGGCTCGAAAGATTAGCGCCAAGTGTTGTTTTCCCAGCCCCCCAGCCTCCCAATATGTGGATTTTTTTAATTGGCTTTCCAAGATGCGTTCGATCATTCATATATTCTATGACTCCATTTTCAATTTGTGTGAATGCACAATTACTAAATTTAAATATCTTTACGGCCTCTTTAGGATCTACTTCCAATAGATGCGAGACAAGCATTTTAAGAAATAAACCATGAGATACTATGAGAATATTTTTTTCTAAAGAAGTTGTTTTTAAAAAAGCGCCTGCTCTCTTATAGACATCATCTACGCTTTCTCCACCTTCTGGACTTTTATCATATCCAAGTTCAAAAATTTGTTTACCTGTACATTCTCCAAGAGCACCATAGTCTCGTTCTCTGAGTTCATGTACTATTGAGGTTTCGAGATTATGTGCTGTTGCTATGGGATCTGCAAGTTTTCTACAACGCAACGCAGGACTAGATAATATCTTTGTTAAATCAATATTTTTTGATCTTTGGATTGTTTTTCCAACTTGCCATTCTCCACGTTTTGTAATATCTCCATCTAATGGAGCATTCACTTGCTTGACATTAGCAATACTTTGAGGATGTCTTAGGAGGTAAACCATTTTATTATATCCTCCATTTCAAGTACACTTTCACTTAATGCATATCGTCGAGTTTCTGCCTGTGAAGCAATTTTTCTAGTCCAAATTATCATGGAGTAATAATTGGCACGGTCTTCATCGATGTTGCCATAAGTTTCGAAAAATATCTGTTTTCCTTTTTTTCTGTCTCCATGAAATGTTCTAACATAATGTCCTAGATCCCAATGTACATCACCATTCATCACAATATCTAAGTCAATAATTGCTCTACAAATTTTTCCACTAAATACCATATTATCTAAATGAAAGTCTCCATGTAGAAAACTATTCGAATGATCTATAAGAAAATGTTCTCCTTCAGAATATAGTTTTTCTAATTCATGCCCAAATTTATTCCATAATTTGGCATCTGTATGTAAACGAGATAGTGCACTGTCGAAAAAATCATCTACAAATTCATTCCAAGTTTTATGGGTCCCTTCAAGGCTACTATTTAGCCTTCCATAGCCTGCTGCAGTTGTACTATGTAATGACTTAATCATTCGAGCAGATTGTTCGTGTATGTATTGGATATCTTGATCATTTAATTCCCCTAGATTTATTGG
>CAZWLX010000053.1:2550-5101 GCA_964634845.1 Candidatus Woesearchaeota archaeon
CGCCATTAATTCTTTCGGTAATAATTTACTCTATACCACCTATTTGATTATATTTTACTAGTCGAGTTGTAGGGATTCCATGTTTTGTTAAATGTTGCATTGCTGCTGCTCTAGTAGCGTATTGTATTTTAGAACAATCTTTAGGAATACTCAAGCATAGGTCATTCGTTAGGAAAACCCAATTATTTCTACCTGTTTCGGGATATACATAATTTTGAATTCCTAATTTATCAACTATTGATTTTGCCTGCTCTATTGAGATTCGTTTGCTTTTTTCCATCCTTTTTCTAGTCTCGTAATTGCTGGTTCCTTAAATCGTGCTTCAGTTCCACAATTAGCTATCCTTTCTAATGTTTTTTTACTTGTATTTTGATTTCTCCCCACTACTTTTAGGATATATTCATATCCTTTCTGCATACCTGAGTTTGTAAGTTCATCTAATATCTCTGCTGGACAAGTTGCGTTGCATGCAAGTGATGTTAATACTGACCAACTTGGCATAGATACAAGCTTCTGAACAATGTTTTTATCTCCTTGCGATAGATCCAATTGCCAACTTAAAACTATCGATCCTAATTCTGAATTAGTATTAGGAATAGCATTATTGCCTATATGCTCCCTTACTCCTTCTTCTTCGAGAAAAACTTTGTAACATAACTGTTTTAATTCTTTAATTTTGGTGGTGGCCCAGTGACCTCTTTGAATTACTAAGTCAGGATTGTTATATAGAGTCTCTGTACTCACGCAGAGTTGTCTTGCAGTACCCTGAGAAAGATATGTTAATCCAGAGTCGCTTGTGCCTCTACTAATTCTTAATAACTCATTACGCATCAAAGCAATAATATTTGCTGCAAGAATAAAATATTTAGCATCCTTTAACGTTATATCACTTCTTTCAATTCGTGAATCATTACCATGTAGTATTGCAGGACTACAATTTTGGACGTATTTATATCTTTAACGAAGATTGGCTAGCCATACTGGAAAAAGAAAATCTCTTGTTCCTCCGTGACCATATTTTAAATTTATTTGATTAGAACGGATTCTTTGTTGATAATATTGTTCAAAGTAGAGATATTGGAAACAAAATGTTGCTCTAAAACGTTCTGGTGTGCAATGTTCTGCACGTAATTTCTCTATATCGTTAGCAACTGATTGATCACCTATCAAAAAACGAGCCTCTACAACTTGATTTCCTTCTGTAATAGCAGTGCTGATATAATTTTTACAGTCTGAAAGAGTCCCCCATACAGGCACATCTAATTTAGAAAAGTTAAATCTCTGCAAGTTTGTGAGTAAACTTCTTTTAAAATCTTTTATATCTAGGTCGTCTTGTCTAACAATCATACAATCTAAGTCGGATTGACCTAGCATTTCATAACGAGCAGGACTTCCGAAAGCATAAATTGCAATACCGTTTAAATTATCTGTTGTTTCGCTTACAACAGACTTTACAATACTGTCATAAGCAGAAGTAAATTCTTTTGCACAATCCAAAGCATATAGATCATCATTTGGATTTGAAAAATACCTATTGAAAATTTCCTTCTCTACGGTTTGTAATTTTTTAGTAGTAATATTCATAAATTATGTATACTGTGCTTATTTATAAATATCGCTCAATTAAATTTGTAAGAATTCCAAAAATTATATACTTTTTTAAATCCGCATACATTTTTACATTTATGCAACTTACTCTTATACGGCATGGGGAAAGTTATGTTCATCTTAAGGGTGCACATCAGACTTTTGACGATAAACTAACTATTCAAGGTATAAAGCAACTTGAATCCACTAAAATTTATGAAACTTTTGATACAATATGTTCTAGCGATATGCCAAGAGCTTTAGAAACAGCAAAAATTTTATTCAAAAATTCTCAAATAAAAACTGATGAACGATTAAGAGAAAAAAGAAACGGTATATTTGAAGGCGTACTAAAAAAAGATGCTGATTGGAGTGAAATAAACAAATTACCTTTTTTAGAAAGAAAAGCTCCGCAAGGAGAAAATCTTTTGGAAGTTAAAAAGAGAATATTAGAATTTCTAAGAGGTTTACCTGAAGGAAAACACGCGATTGTATCTCATGGTACCGCTTTACGTGTAATGATTTCGTTATTGCTTCAAATTGATTTAGAACATCTACTTAAGTCTTTACAAATAGGACACGGTTCCTCGCTGACTTTGACTATTCCTGAAGATAAGTTCAAGAAATTGGTGGAGGAATAAGTATGTGCTCAGTACCTAGTAACTACTATAATGTTCTTTTAGAAAAAGAATCAAAAGTTAAAACCCCCTCTATTTTCTTTTTTCTAAAAAAAGAAACAAAAAATCTGGACTCCCTCCATCCTTCGGACATATACACTCCCTTCGGTCGTTATTAATTATCGTGAAAATTTAACTCTTCGCCATTTTTTTGCTTCGCAAAAAACCGTCTTGCAGACTATGACTCGGTCTTAGCAGACGCGTATAACAGCTATTATATAAAATCCATGGAGAAAGAGATTAATAATTAATTATAGATCAATTCATAGTTTTCTTAATGAACTCTT
>CAZWLX010000054.1:0-5013 GCA_964634845.1 Candidatus Woesearchaeota archaeon
GGCTTTTTTATTCGGAAAAGGCAGAGGATTTTTAATTAGGGTTCTTGGATTTTTTGTTATTTTGTTTAGTTTGCCAGGATTTTATTCTTTTATTCCTGGTCTTGGAGGAATTATCGGAATTTATATCGATGCGGTTTTCGGACCATTTTCTCCAGGCTCCTTGGGGAGATATCTTTTAATCGCCATAATCGTGTTTTTCTTCATGTTTAGAGGTAAGACTTGGGCGAGAATTGAAATTTAATATAAAATGATGAAGAAAGCAGGAATCGGGGTGTTTATGGGGGTGTTTTTTCTTACTTTTGTGAGTGCAATAGGCGGGTTTGGGTATGGGAGCGGTATTGAAAGCTTGTTTTACAGCGAGTTTTTCAGAGCTGCGTTTTTATTCTTGCTGTTTTTTGCTATTTTGTTTTTTTCAACGCAAAGGGTTTTTGGAGGGAGTCCTGGAATTCCGCTAGTTATTTCTGTTTCATTGAGCTTTTTTATTGTCGGAGCTTTAGTTGAAAGAGGATTTTTGTATGGATATTTAGGAGAGAATTTTGGGGGATGGGTGTTAGTATTTGCTTTGATTATTATGATTGGATTAGCTATAAGGATTGCTTATAAGAACTTGGGAAAGCCAGCCACTATCGCTGTTTTGTGGATAATCTGGCTTGCATTATGGTTTGCAGACCCAAGTGATTTGTTTTATTCCGGAGATGTTGCTGATTTTGTCTTTCTTTTACATGATATTATTATAAGCTGGATTGGGATTGTTCTTTTGATAGTTATTTCGTTAATTATTGGATTTAAAAAGAAAAAGAAGATTTTGGAGAAGTTAGCAGATGCGATTGATGATTGATTGACAACATTTATAAATAAACAATTGGTAATAAATAGTATGTTTAAAAAGAGAGGGCAGGGGCTTTCAACAAGCACTTTAATATTAATTATACTCGGAGTTTTGATATTAGTTATTTTAATACTTGGATTTACAATTGGATGGGCGAAGATATTTCCATTTATCAGCCCTTCTAATAATGTAAAAGATGTTGCTGATAAATGCAGTTTAGCATGTAACACTAATTCAAGATTTGATTATTGTAATGTTCAAAGAGAAGTTAAGACAGAAGGAGCAATTGAGCAATTAAAGAAGAATGAGAAAGGAGACAAAGTTTCTGGAGTAGAATTTCCAAGAGAGTTTAAAGGAACATGTAATTATTTGACTAATATTGATGCATTAGGGCTAGATGTATGTAATCTTGATTGCGGAGAAGAATATGTTTATAGTGATGCAAATTATGCTATTGTTGCTTGCTATGGAATGGGTGATCAAGAGAAGATTAGGTATAAGGATGCTGATGCCAAGGCAGTACAAGTGGTGTGTCCCTTGACGATTGATCCTGTTTCTCCTGCTAAGAAAGCGGAAGTTGGTAATTAGATTGATCTTAGATAAAATGAATAAAAAAGGAATAGAGTTGGCTGTTTCTACTCTGATATTGATTGTTATTGGAATTTTTGTTTTAATAGGTTTGACTTATGCTGTTACAAAAGGGTTTGGAAAGCTGCAGGACGAAGTTGATGATAAAATTGGTGTTGCTGAATACAGTAAAATAGTTGGAGATTGCAACTTGGCTTGCACAAATGGAGATAAAAATAGTTTTTGCTGTCAGGAAAGAGAGTTGGCAGGAGAAAAAGTTATGTGTTCCAATGCTTTGTTTGATTTAGATTGTGAGCTTGATTGCAGTGCTGTAAGTTGTTTGAATGATTAATATGGAATATGGATTTGGAGAAAAAAGGAGAAAAGGAAAAGATAAGAGAAGAGATAGGAAGAAACATCCTTATAAAAAAGGCGGGAGACATAGAAGCGATAAGATTGAGTTAAAGAATCGGGAAGATTAAATTTAGAGAATCTTGAATTACTTTGATTTTACTTTCTCGCAATTGATTCTTCAATTAATTTCATTGTATATATGAGGACTAGCGGACCGATTATAAATCCAAAAATTCCGAATAATGAGATTCCTCCCATTATTCCAACAAGCATGAGTACTGGGTTTAAGTTTGTTTTTCCTCCTAAGATTTTTGCTCTTAAGAATGTGTCTATCGGACCTGATAAAACAAGTCCTGTAATAATCACGCCTATTAATGTTGGGTAATCTTTTGTAAATATGTAATAAACTACCATTGGAACCCAAACTATTGTTGGACCTAATCCTGGGATAAATGCAAAGAAAAATACTATGGCTGACAAGACTAGATAAGAACTTACTCCTGAAATCCAAAATCCTATGGCTGCAATAATAAATTCAATTATACCTATGAGAATTGTTCCATAAACGAGGCTTTTTGTTATGTTTGATATTTCTATAGAAATTTGTTCTTTATCATCGAATGGAAGATAGTTTTTGAGATTTTTTGTTAGTTTATCCCATCCAGTTAAAATGTAGAACATTCCAAAGAAAATAACAAGCAAGCTTATTACTAATGTTGGTATATATGAGAGAGCTGTTTGAATTAATGAAGTTATCAGCCCAAGGCTTTTTTCTGTCAAGGTATTAAGGTCTATGTTTTTTGTAAGCGGAAAAGAGGAAATTTTATCTGAGATAGAGGAGAAAGATTGTTCGTTAAGTGCAGAGCTTGCCTGTTTTGTTATGCCTCCTGCGATTGTTCCTAATGGGATGATAAATATTATTATTACTAGTATTATGCATATTGTTGCAGATAGAGACGGTGAAATTCTCTTTGATAATTTTTTATACAATGGAAGAGAAAGATAAGACAGAATAAAGGCGGAAATTAAAGGGATTAGGTACGGCTTTAAAATATAGAAAGATAACACAACAAGGAAGAGTATTATTATCCAGAAAATGTATTTAGATAATTTCTTTTTGTCCTCTTTTCTCATTTTTCTGTTAATCAGGCAAGATTAATAAAGATTGCTTTTTTATTTCTTATATGGAGTATGTTTTTTTATTTGTTCTGGCAGGAATTTGGACATTATTTGCAGTTGTTCAAGATTTGAAGACCACTATTGTCAGTGATTGGCTTAGTTATAGTTTAGTTGGAATCGCTTTGGCTTACAGGGCTTTTTATAGCTCAATTAATAATGATTGGATGTTTTTTGTTTACGGAGTTTTGGGATTTGCAGTATTTTTTGTTCTTGCATACGGGTTTTATTATACAAGGACTTTTGGAGGCGGAGATGCAGGGCTTTTAATAGGATATGGGGTGATATTGCCGTTTACCAGTTATTTTAGCTTGTTGTATTTGAGCGTTGGATTTATTCTTGTGCTGTTTTTAGTTGGAGCTGTTTGGAATTTATTTTATAGTTTTTACTTAGTTTCTAAAGATAGAAAAAGATTCTTCCCTGAGTTTGGGAGGAGTTGGAAAGAGAATAAGATTTTTGTTTTTGTTGGAATAGGAATTTTTGTTTTGAGTTTGTTTTTTAAGGTCTGGTATTTGGGGATTGTTTTTTTATTATTAAGCTTGGTTTGGGTTTATGTCAGGGGTCTTGATAAAGGAATGATTGTTTTAAAAAGTCCTGATAAGTTAATAGAAGGAGATTGGATTCTTGAAGATATTAAAGTTGGAAATAAGATTGTAAGAAAAAGTGTTCATGGTTTGTCACGCAAAGATATAGTGCTCTTGAAGAGAAGCAAGAAGAAAGTTTATATTAAAGATGGGATTCCTTTTACTCCTGCTTTTCTTGGGGCTTTAATAGCTATTTGGATTTTACAGATTAAGGGATTCTCCTTGAGAGCTTTATTATCTTATTTCTTGGCTTAGGAGTTTTTTCTATTTTCTCAACTTTTTTCTCTATTTTTATTGTTTCTAATGATTTTTTTATTTTCTCTAATTCTTCTGGAATTGATTTTGATCTTGGAGAGCTTGTGTTTAATTCAGGGGAATCAGAATAAATTGGGATTAGATGAATCACTGCTTCTGAAAAATCAATTGTTGTTTCTGCTCTTACTTGCTTTGCTTTCAAATTGTCTGTTATTTTTTTAGAAATGGTTTCTGCCAATTGAAATGCTGATTTGGAATCTGCTTTGAAGTTTTTACTAGTTTTTTCGGGATTATAAGAGTATGACCTTTTGAAATAGGATTTATGTCTAAAACAGCGATTGCGTCAAGATTTTCCCCTATTTTTATTGAGGAGAGTTCACCAGAGATAATCATTCTGTAGGGGCTTTTACCTTTTCCTGATTGACGAGCTTGCTGTTGTTTCAGCATTGTTTCTATTGCTTCGGATGACATTGAATCTATTTGCTGGAAAGCTTCTGTTTTTTTATCAGCTGGAAGATTAGAAACCTGGGCTTTAAGCTGTTCTTTTAATTGTTTTATTTGTTCTTGTGTAAGTGCCATTTTATGAGAATAGGAGAAAAGAGAGTTTTATATAATTATTTGTTTGACAATGTTTAAATAGTTTGAATTTTATTGTAATGAAGAAAGAAGAGGTTATTATGGATAATAAGAAGTTAGCTTTTTGGCTTATAGCGATTGTTGTTGTTCTCACTGTTGTGTTGTTTGTTGTTGATTATAATCGGGAAGGGGTTTTGTTTAGTGAGCCTCCTGGATTTTTACGTGGGCCAGGATGGGGGGATTCCGGGAGTTCTGTTCCTGCAGCGAATAGCAATTCTGGAACAGCAAAAGAAATCAGTGTTTTTTTACGAATTGGCAGTACTAAATGGATAAGTCCTTCAGGGGCTGCAGTCGATTGTTTTGATAAGGGTCAGAAATTATTTATGGAATCAGTTAAGTCAACTTGTGGCGATTCTCAAGGGAAAGAGGTTGAAAGTAGTTGTTCGTTTGATATTAAAGATTCCGATTTTGACCTTACTGAAAATAATCAAATTGTTTTGTGTCAACTTCTTTTTAAGTGTAAGGTACAGAATGCAACATGGCTGAGCTCTAGCTGTTCTGATTTAATAGAGGAGGGGACTTTTTTCAAGAATTTAGATAATAATAATTTAAATAAAAAATATTTTTTAGATATTCCAAGTGAACGTTATAATTATTGTCAGCTTTTCCCAG
>CAZWLX010000055.1:0-4934 GCA_964634845.1 Candidatus Woesearchaeota archaeon
AATTTAGCTCTTATGTCGGTAGTTTAAGAGGACTTGTTGGAAGGACGTTAAGCGTTGGCGGTGATAGAGCTGATGCTTGCGGATTGGACTTAAGTTTGGAAGATGTAGAGATAAAAAAAGTTGCAAGAATCAGATTAGAACCAAGAGCACAGGGAACAGAAACAGAGACTAATTTTTCTGTTAATATTGGAATTGAGAAAAGAGCAATTCAATTAAGCCCTGAAAAAACAAAAGAGACAATTGATAATTTAAATAAGACTATTGAGAAATGGGAAGGGCTTTCTAATAATTTGGGAAATGTTGTAAAAGGATTGAAAGGAGCTTGTTTTGCAACATCTGCTGTTTTAACTGCTAAGAACTTTTTATCTGGATTAGATGGACAGGCAATTGCAAGGCAAAAAGTAATGACTGGGGATAATGGATGGGGGAAGATTTGCGAAGATGCTTATAAAGATAAAAGAATATTGAAATCAGGACATACTACTTATAACAGTGTTGATGATTGCTTGAGGCAGAATTCTAATGATGTTAATAAAGATGTTGCGAAAATGCAGGAACTAGTAAAGGAAGTTAATGATAAAGTTGGAAATATCGAGAAAGGAAATAATCTTATCAGAGATGACGGAGTTTTTGGAAAAGTTGTTGATACTGATAAGTCCGGAGATTTGTATTGGAAGCAAGTATATTCAAAAATAGAAAAATCACAAGTCAATGTAGATATTATAGAAAATGGAGAAAAGAAGACTGTTAGAATCCAAGACTTGGTAAAAGATTCTGGAATTAATGGAAATGCATGGAATAATAGTTTGATTAGAAATTATGACGACATGAGAGACATAGATGTTTATACAAATATCATTGATGATCCGGGAGCTAGTGAAACTTTAAGAAATCAGGCAAGAGAAATTTTGTCAGATAGATTCAGTGATTTAGCAGAAAGAAGCAGAGAGCAAAATGAAAAAGGGGCTTTTGCATCTGCTTTAAACAAGGCAGGAGTTGAGAATTATAGAGTTTATGAAAGCGACTTAGGAAATAAATTTGTTTTGCCTTATAATGGTGTTGGGATTAGTAAAAATCTGAAAGATGCAGGGATTGTTGGAGATTATGGAGAATTAGATAGTGTTCAGTTTATCAGACATAATGGAGTAAAATATGGAGTAGTATTATCACAGCAAGGTAAAGGAGAGTTTGATGTTAAAGATGTTTATAAAATTGAGGAAACTAACGGACAATTGAAGGCGAATAAGATTGAGGAATTTACAGAGGTTAGAGAATCTAGAAAGACTAGCGATCAGGAAGCTGCAGATCAGATACAGAGTTTTAGATTTTTAAGATTAGACAGCGCTTCTTATAGAAATAAGATTTTGAATCCAGAAGTTAGGTATTTTGAGACAGAGCCATATAAAGGAATGCCTGCGCTTGTTCCTTTTGATTTGCAGAATGGATGGTATGCAGGAGTTAAGCAAAGTCTGCCAGTATTTGGAAATGGAAGAGCTTATGATTCTTCTGGAAAAGTAGCTAGTTTCTGGATTTGCAATGTTGGACAAGACCAGAGAATTGACTTTGACAGGTCTGGATTTGGAGATGATACCTGCCAGCAGTTTAATCTCTATGCAGGGCAGTCTAAAACAGAATTTCCCGGGCTTAGCGAGAGAGAGTCTTCCAGATTGGTTAAAGATGCTGAAGGAGCTTTGAATGAAGCGGCAAGGCAGTATAAATCAGGAGTTAGATTTGTCAGAGTTGGAAGAGAAAATATTCCTGTTGGAAGTCCTGCTATTGATATTCCTGGAACAAGATGCCAGGACTTTATGAGTCCTGAAGAATGCCAATTGTTGTTTAATGTCTGCGACCCTGTTATTTGCCCTAGCTCTAGATGTGATTTAGGAGGAACATACAGAGTTGCAAGTGTGCAGGAAACAGGAATAATCGGAAGTATTGCTTTGTGTTTGCCAAACTGGAAGGAAGGAATTTATGTTCCTGTTTGCTTGACAGGAGTTAAAGCTGGAATTGATGGATATGTAAGTATTCTGCAAAGTCATAGAGCTTGTTTGCAGGAAAGTTTAGATACAGGGAAAACTGTTGGAACTTGTGATTTGATAAATAGTGTTTATATGTGTGAATTTTTCTGGAGGCAGATAGCTCCTGTTGCTAATATTATTTTACCTAAACTTGTTGAAGTTGCTTATGGACAAGGAGCAAGAGGAGGAGGAGAATATTTGAGCGTTATGGCTGCTTGGGAAAATGCAGAGCAGTCTATTGAATACTTTACGCAGAGTTATGGAGCAAGTGCATGGAATTCATTTAGAGCTAGAAACATAGAAGAGGCTGGAGGGCAGTTTTGCAAAGCTTTTGTCTCTTCAAATATCCCAACATCTTTTGAGACTTTACTTGAGCCTGATTCACCTCCACAGTTCCATGCATGGTTTGATTCAACAAGATTTAGCGATGCTACTGTTCCAGCTACTGCGCAGTATAAGGTATTTTATCATATATTTGCAGGACAGGATTCTGGAACTCACTATTCTGTTTATTTGAAGAATCCTCCTGAAAGTAGTTTTGTTTCTATATCTCCTACCCTGCATGTTGCAACAGGATTTATACCAAGGGGAGAATTTGCGACTGAAACAGCTGACTTTACTGCTCCTGAAGGATATAAAGAGCTTTGCGTGAGAATTAATGACAGAGAAGAATGCGGATTTAAGCAAGTAAGCACGAGTTTTGCTGTTAATTATGTCAGAGATAAAATTGTTCAAGATGAATTGCTTAATAAAGACATTACAAGTGAAAAAGAATGTATTAGCGGAGAAGCAACATTGGCTGCTGGTTTGAATCCTAATTTAGGAGCTGCATTAGGAGAAGTTGCTGACCCTGCTATTTATAACAGAGGAATATCAAGAATATGCGGAACAGAAAATCCTGGAAAAGGAACAGATGGAACAAGATTTGTTGAAGTTGGATATTGCGATGATAAAAGAGTTAAATGCTGGCTTGATACAGAAAGTGTTGATAATGCTATTACTGATAATAATATCGGATTAAAGAATAAGACTTTGAATGTATTGGCAGAAGAGAACAGGGCTTTGTTAACACAAAGAGGATTAATTTTGAGTGAACAAGAAGTTAGAACAAATGTAAAGAGCTTGAGAGCCAGATTACAAGAATTAAAGAGAGGTTATCAAAATAAGAAATATGATGATGAATATTTGAAGAGTGTTGATATTTTGTTGTTAGAGCTTGGGAAGATTGATATTGATGAAGTTCCTTTGAATTACCAAAAAGCTGATTTGGTTTTGTTAAGAGGAAATTTGAATGAAGAAAAAGCAATTTATTCCAGAGGACAGCAGACTGGAATTGTTCAGAGTGTTGCAGAGGGAGGCACTGCTGGAATTGGCACTACTGATTCTACAGATCCCGGAACATTGGATATTGATGAGAGAGATATTGCAGATGAACTTGAAGCAGGAAATGATTTAGAGGAGGGTTCTACCGATGAGGAAGCTGTTGTTCTCCCAGATAGTGTTGAAGCGATTATTGCAGAGATGGATGCTAAAAATATTGAGACTATTGGGCTTAGATATTTAGAAGGATATGATGATTTGTTTGCTTTCAGATGGAATGAACAACAGAAAAAGCCAGAAGTATATATGAAGATTACGGAATCTATAGCTGGGATTCCGGTCCAAGATACACTAGACTATGATATTTTTAAATGGAATACTGATCCTAATTTAGTTAATTGGTTTGAAGATGAACGTGGAATTTATAGTTATGAGAAGAGCGATGTTAATTATATAATGGGTTCTAATTCTTGGGGAGAATTGATTAAAAGAGTTACGGAGACCAAGATAAGGAGAGAAGATAATGTAGAAATATTCTTCCCAAAAACCCAGGATTCAACTAAAATATTTGATGATTTTGATGAAGGTCTTGCAGATGAGTTTGAACAAAATTTAGAGCAAGGAGAAGGTTCTAGTTTGTTTGAGTTAGGCGGAGAAAAAGTTATTATCTTGGAAAGGTCTTTTAAGATTGGAGATACACAGAAAAATTATTTATCTCTCGGGAAATTTGATACAAAATATTTCATAACTTATGCAAATGGCAGAGGAGAGTTAAGAGTTGATTCTCTTTCTGAAACGAAGGGTTTGAGCTTGGGAGTTATTTCTGGACCAGATGAAGATAATATATTCAGCCTTAATATTTTATTATCTGATCTTGTTTCTGGTGAAATTAGGCAGGGGGCCTCTTATTCTTCTGCTGATAAAGCTTTGTTTGATTTAATAGAAAAAGAAGCAGATATAGACTCTGAAAATTTGTATAGGAAAATATTGTATATTAGATTAGGAGAGCAAAGGATTTTGTTTGATAAAAGTGGATTTTCTGGAACTGAAAGAAAGGAGATTACATTTGAAAGCAGTAAAACAACTCTCGCAAACAAATTTAGTTTTGACGATGGACAACTAAACTATCTTTGGCATGAAGGCAAGAAGACAACGTTGTATATCAAGAATGGGATTTTGAAGATAGATATTTCATTTGTTCTTGACGCTGAAATAGGGCAAGTAGATAGAAAAACTTTAGAGATAGTTATTACAGACAGAGAAAAACTGAATCGTCGTAAGGATTCTATAAAGAATATTAATCCTAGTTTTTTGAGTAGCAGGATGTTTATCAATGAGAAAGATCTTAGGACAATTGAGTTTAGAACTGTTCAGGTTACAGAAAGTAGTAAGGAGACTGCTAAATAGCTTTCTTGTGTGAATTAATAATTCTCTTTTTATTGGGCAATTATTTCTGATTCACTCTTGCTCGAGTACTCGCTACGGTGAACAGAAATGCGGGTTGAGAGATTTGCATCTCAGTACCCTCAACTCTAACGAGTATGCGGGGACTAGGATTCGAACCTAGGTAAGCACTAAGCTACGACGGCCTAAACG
>CAZWLX010000056.1:0-906 GCA_964634845.1 Candidatus Woesearchaeota archaeon
TCCTGATTTAATTGATACTGCGATTGTTCCTATACTTTTAAAACATGTTGATACAAGAGTCGGATTGTTAGATAATAGCTTGAGAAATTCAGGGCTTTATAGATTAGAAAGAGACGGCTTAAAATCAGAATAAAGTTTAAATAACCTTTAATTCTAAAAAATTATGGTAAGTGAGAATGTGGGAACTACAGAAGTTTCTTTAGACCTTGCTGAAGAGCTCGCGGGATTTGCAAATAGATATGGAGAAATTATAAAACCTTCTATTTTAAGAGGAGATAATGACAGCTTAGAAACTGCTTCTTTTATGATTGAAGATGAAGTGAGAACAAATAGAGCGCTTGCATCTCAATATGCTCCTAATGTCCCTGGAATGATTTGTTATGACTGGGCAATAGGACACTTGGCTAATGTTAAAAGATGGCTAAATTCTAGAGGACTTGATGATAAGAATATTAGAGAAGGCCTTGGACATGTGGATTCATGGGTTGAGAGACTTGATGACGAAATGTTATCAGTTAGAAAATACGCTACTCATAGAATTGGAATTAGAGTTGAAATATCACAATAATGATTATAAATCCTGTTTCTTAATTAAAAAGATGCAAGTAAAAGAGAGGACAAGAAGAGACATTGAAGATAAATTATTAGAGATGGGAGACTATGTCAAAATGGGCTATCTGCAAAGCTGCTTGAAAAACCCTCTTGACATTGAAACAAAAAGATTTGTTTTGTTTAGACTTGCAGGAATTTATGAACAAAGAAGAATGTTTGGAGATGCTGCAAAACTAATGAAAATTGCTTCTGATTTAAATCCAACTGAAAAAGGCAGAGTTGTTGATCTTGTTAAAGCATCTGAATTATTTGTTAAATCTGGGGATTTTTCAGAATCCTTATTTTGTTTTAGGA
>CAZWLX010000056.1:916-4886 GCA_964634845.1 Candidatus Woesearchaeota archaeon
AGAGTTAAAGAAAGTGTGAAACAATCTTACAAAACTCAAGCCAGAATTCTTTTAGGTAAGGGAAAAAGAAGGAATGCTATGGAAGTTTATGAATGTCTTTTAAGAGAATTTGATTTGGATATTCAGGAAAAATTGAATGTGAAGAAAGAATTACTTGGTCTTTATGACAGACTTGGAAAGATAAGAGAATTCTCTAAGTTAAAAGAAAATTAAAAAGAAAAAGTTTGTGCTTGCAGATTATTTATCTGAAACAGCTTCCAGATCCTGAAAGATTTCGTCTGGGTCAGCCATTTGTTCGGGGTCGACTTCGTCTTCAATCTCTTCGATTTTTTCGCCGGCCATTTACACCTCTTTGTTTAAACTAAACTTGGTCTTTTTTAAGACAACAACTATATAAAGGTTTCTTTTTTGCCGGGATTTTTATTGTGGAAAACACTAAGTAGCAAGGTTTAAAAAGCATGTTCGTTTGACTAAAGCAGAAAGAAGAAAGTAATGTTATGTCAAGGTTGATGACTTTCATATTCACGCCCTTGTTTGGGCACAATGTGTTGTAAGAAAAATAGGATTATCTACTTCTTTCTAAAGATGAATAAAACAGCTTAAAGCTGTTAGGAGAAATGAAAAATGGCAAAAATTAGCCCAGTAAGTATAAAGTACATGATTTATGCTAGCTTTCGCTCTGAAGGTCCGCTGGAAAAACCAGATGTTATTGGGGCGTTATTTGGACAAACAGAAGGACTTTTAGGAGTTGATTTGGAGATGCGTGAATTACAAAAAGAAGGAAAAATAGGAAGAATAGAAGTTGATTTAGAAACTGTTGATGGTAAAACTATAGGAGATATTCAAGTTCCCAGTGCCCTTGATAAAAGTGAAACAGCACTTATTGCTGCTGCTCTAGAAACAATAGAAAGGATAGGACCTACAGAAGCAGAGATTAAAATTGAGAAGATAGAAGATGTCAGAGCTAATAAGAGGGAATTTATTGCCGACAGAGCAAAGAAATTACTTGGAACAATGGATTCTGCATCTGGTTTTGAAGAAATGGCTCAAAATCTAAAAGAAGAAACTAGAGCTGCAAAGATACAAGAGTATGGAGATGAAAAACTTCCTGCAGGAGATATTTCTGGAGAAGAAATAATTGTTGTTGAGGGAAGAGCAGATGTTGTTAATCTATTAAAGAACAGAGTAAACAATGTTATTGGAATGAACGGAACTAAACTTCCAAAAGAAATTGCAAAGCTAGGCGAAGAAAAAGAGCTTACTTTATTCATTGATGGAGATAGGGGAGGAAAATTAATTGCTAAAAACGTAAGTGATAATGCAAAGATTGTTTATGTTGCAGTAGCTCCTGATGGAAAAGAAGTTGAAGAGCTGACAGGAAAAGAAATTCTTATAGCTTTAAGGAGAAAAGTTAAGATAGATGAATATTTAAGAAGAAACGGGAACTCTTATTATAATGGAAATAACTCTGGAGCTGAAAAATCTGAAGAAGCTGAATTTAAAGGGGATATTAAGGAAGCTGTGAAAAAAGTTTATTCAGAAATAAAAGGAACAAGAGGAGCTGCATTGGTTGATGCGAATTTTGATATTATAAGGAAAGTTGGTGCAAGGGAGACTGCAAGAGCAATTTTTAACTCAAGGAGAAAAGTTTATGCAGTTATTGTTGAAGGGTCTGCAACAGGACCAATTGTAAAAGCGTGCGAAGATGGAAATGTTAAACATCTTGCAGCAACAAATTTCTCAAGCAATGCAGCAGATACAAAAGTTAATTTGATTAGTTTGTGATTATTAAGATTTAAATAGACTTATTCATACTTTATTATATGTTTAGGTATCATAAAAAGAGAGTGACGACTGTTGTAGTTATAATTATTATTTTAGCTATTATTGTTCTGGCATATTTGTTTTTAGGAGCAAAGAGCTGCAATAGTTTTAGCTGTTTTCAGGAAGGTATGAAAAGTTGTACTGGAACAAATTATATTAATGAAGAGCCTGAAGCAACATGGAAATACAGCGTGATAGGAATTGAAAATGGTCAATGCAGAACAGATGTTAAATTACTTCAAATTAAGAAGGGAGAACTTGGAGCACAAGGATTAGAGGGCTATGAAATGAGCTGCTTCTATCCAAAAGGAGTTGGAGTTTACCCTGAAAAAGACCTAAGCAAGTGCCATGGGAGACTTAGAGAAGAATTGCAGAGCATTATAATTGAAAGGCTTCACACGCAGATAATAGAAAATATCGGACAGGTTGATGAAGGTCTTAATAGCATATTTTAGGAAAGATTTATTAAGTTCTTTTCTATTTAATTTGATGGGGGAAAGTGATAGAGAAATACGTGCCATAGAACATTATGTTAGACTTTATAGGGCGCGGTTAGGAATAACCCCTACTCCTGGATTTAAGATTGGAGAGCCCTCTGGTTTGATGGAAGGAGAAGGAAGGACTTTGTTTGTCAGCTTGTTAGAACTCTTGAAGGAGATGGAGGATGGAAAGAACTTGGGAGTCCAGAAGTTAGACAAGAAGTATTAGGATATATTAGCAGGTTATTAAGAGAAAGTTATTTTCATGATTCAGAGCGCTATGAGGAACCTATTGCTGCTTAATTTTATTTTGTGGGCTTTGATTTATTAGAGAAGATTGCTGTTGAGAGCTTGCTCTTATTTTTTGAGGGTTTTGCTTTTGTATTATGTTTTTTCTGTTTGTTTTTTTGTTTTGTCTGTCAATAGAAATTAGTCTTGCTCTTGCCCTTTCCGGGCTGATTCTTGATATATTTAAAATTTCAAGGATTTTCTCTAAAATCTCGTCATAGGTCTCTCTTTTGTAGGATTTGAGCTTCTCTAATCTAGACTTTGTTGTTCTTGTCAGTTTTATCGTCGTTATTTTATTTCTTTGTTTACCCTTTGGAACCATAGAGTATACTAAAGTATACTCTTTATAAGCTTTTTGCTACTCTATGATTACTATAGTTTTGTTGTCATCGCAAAGTTTATAAAAGGAGGTTTTGTAGGTTTATTAACTAAATTTAAAGTAAAAACATGACATCCAAAAGAATTTTGGCGAGCTTGTTTGCAGTTATTGCATTAGCTCTTTTGATGGTTACAGCTGTTAGCGCAGCTGCTACTGTTGATGAGAAGCAAGTAAAGGTTACTGACCTTGAAGTCAATGGTGTTGATGTCCTCGTAGGAGGAACACCTGTTGCTGAATTTTCTGGAGCTACAATTCCAGTTAGAATTCAATTCTTGGCAGATAACCTTGCTGGGACAGAATCAAGAGATGTCAGAGTTAAAGCTTGGATTTCTGGATCTAGGGCAAATTCTGCTGTTACAGAAAGATTTGATGTTTTGGAAGACAGAACATACTCTAGAGTTCTAGCAGTTCCAATACCATCTGACTTTGATGATGATGAGACAGAAGAGGAACTTGTCCTTAATGTCCTTATCGAAAGTAAGAATGATGGAACATTGGCTAGCGTAGAAGTTGATCTAACTGTTCAGAAAGAATCCTACAATCTAAACATTTTAGATGTTGATATGGACACAGAAGCTAGTGCAGGAGATGCACTATCTATTGATGTTGTTCTAAAGAATGTGGGAAGACAGTTTGCTGATGACGCATTTGTTGTTGCTAGAATCCCTGGATTAGGAATTGAAGACAAGGCTTACTTTGGAGATCTTAGCGCAGTTGATCAACACGATCCTGACAAAGAGAACACAAACGAAAGAAGACTTGTTTTGAGAATTCCAAGCAATGTACCTGCTGGTGTTTATGCTGTTGAAGTTCAAGCATATAACAAAGACAGTATATCTACAGTTACAAGACAGCTTTCTGTAAAGGCAGCTGGTTCTGATACAATTGTAGTTGCACCAGTACATAGCAAGACATTTGCTACTGGAACAACTCAAGAATATAGCTTGACTATTGTTAACCCAAGCAATAAGGTTCAAGTTTATGAGTTGGTTGTTGAAGC
>CAZWLX010000057.1:0-4695 GCA_964634845.1 Candidatus Woesearchaeota archaeon
CACAATACAGATAGAGAAGCGTAAACAAGTCCTACAAAAAATAATTCCCATGGCTTTCTTTCTGCCTTTTTTGGATTAATAAGCATTTCTAACATCTTTCACCTCAGTAACATTCTTGAGATAAAGAAGACTTATATAGTTTTTCTATTTATCCTAGGATTTAGAAGCCTGATATTTCTCAATAAGTTCCTGAAACTGTGTTCTTGTTGAATCTAATTCGGATAATATATGTACTCTTGCTTCTTTTAGTTTTTTTATCTGGGATTCAACAACTTTTTTAGCTTGTTCAGGAGTTTTTCTTATTACGATTCCAGAACCTACTTCTACAAATAAATTAGAGGATTTTATTTCTGCAGGAATATGAACTCCTTTTCCCAGAGACGCCAATATATTTTTTGAATTGGAATCTAAAAGAGATTTTAGACTAAGGTCAAATTTCTCAAGCTCTGAAATTTCTGAATCTACATATTCTAAATGCCCTCCTAATTCTTCTGATTTCTTTTCTAAATAAGATGCTTGCGCTATTATCTCATGATCCATGTTGTGGGAAATTGTATAGGGTTTTTAAGTCTGTTGTTTTTTTAATCTCCAAGACAAACAAAGATTCCATAAAAAGCTTTTTTCTGGCGATTATTTTGAATGCAAGGTTTAGAGTTTTTAACAGCTCTTTTATTCTGTTCATTGGAGTTAAGGAAGAAACAAGCAGAAGAATTACTCCTTTTTTGTTGAGGTGGGAGATAGACTTTTCCAAGAATCTTAAAGAGATTTCATCTCCGAATCTCCCGCCTGTTGTTTCTCTTCTGGAATTTATCGGTTCTCTTTCATCTAATGGAAGATAAGGAGGATTGAAAACAATTAAATCAAACTTCGTTGTTCTTGGGATTTTTAAGAATATGTTGGACTTTATTATTTGAATATCTTCTCTATTCTTGAATTTTGATTTGAGTAATTTAATTGCTTCTGGATTTATATCTGTAGCTAGAACAAATTTTGCCTTTGATTGCAATGCTGTTTCTGCTAAAATTCCCGAGCCTGTTCCCATATCTAAAACAGACTTGTTCTTTGCTTTTTGTTTTACTATCTTTTGTAGGAGGTAAGAATCTTCCTGTGGTGAATATATCATTTTGATTTTAAAACAAAATTAGTTAGAACTAAAGAAAAATAAGGGATTATGATTATTGCGTTTATTATGTCTATAACTAAGAAAGATACAGATAAAACAGAAGTAAGGATTCTACCTATCACAAAGAATATTAAGAGGATGGATAGAGTTGCGGGGTATTCCTGTCTTACAATCTTTATGGAAGAAAAAAGACTCTGTTTTATTGAAAGATTTTTTATAACTAAAGTAAAACTGGAGAATGTAAAGAAAATCAAAATCCCCAGCAGCCCAATTGTGAAAAAGATGAAGAAAATAATTACTGCCAAGTTTGTTTGTAAGTTGAGAGATTTACCTATAAAGAGGGCCAAATAATGAGAAGCAAATCTTATTACATTGTATATTGCTAAGACGAAGATTATTATTACTAGATTTTTTAAGAAAAACTTGTTAGCTGATTTGAGAAAATTGCTGGGAGAGATTTTTTCTTTCCTAATGGCTGATTTTGAGAGAGAAATTAAACCTGTAAAAGAATAAGATATTCCGATTAAGGAGATTAGCACAAAGAGAATTAACCAAGAAGTTATTGCTACTGATGAGACAAGAGAGTAATTGATATTTACAGAAACTTTTGAGAATAAAGTTAAAAATACCAAAAGAACCACTGATGGAACAGCAACTATTGGATTTTTGCAGAAAGAGATTGCTGATTCTTTAAGTAGGATGAGAAAATCTTTGAAATTCATTTTAGGATAAAAGATTTAAAATCTGATTTTTAAATATAATGGTAGCTATAAGGGCTCCTATCAGCACTAAAAGAATTATTGACAATAGAATTATGATTTTCTTATTTGATCCTTTTTTATCTTGCTCTGTATTCATGGCAGAAGGCCTTTGAGGATTTAGTTGTTTAAATCTAGAAACTTGCTGTTGCAGGGGATTTTGAAAAGCAGGGCGGGAAGATTGAGGGGAACTTAGAGGCTGTAGAGATCTTTGCTGCGAAGATTGCATACCTGAAGCTGAAGAAGAAACAGAAGAAAGAGTCTGAACTGCTTCCATTACTTCTGCTGGACTATATCCTGCATTTATAAATGACTGGGCTGCTTGATCTAAACTTATTCCCCTTTCTAAAGAATTCCTTAGCCCAGACAATATTTCTTCATTTACCATAGACATTAAGATAGTTTTAAAGATTTAAAGTTTGACATTAAGTGGACTGTTTTATTTAATTTATAGCCCATTTCTACAGCAAGATTTGCTCCTGCAGTTCTTTTTTTTAAGTCTCCATGACTAGGAATTATGTGCTCTGGAGAAGTTAACTTTATCAGATCGTGAAGATCCTCGCGTCCGCCATGGCCACTAACATGGACATTATCGAATATTCTTGCTTGTCTTTTTCTTAGTTTTCTTACCAATGTTTCCTTGCTTAATTCATTTGTTGGAGTAGGAATTGTCTTACTAGAGAAAATAACGTGGTCTTCATTTGACAAGATAAGAGGAAGTTGGTTTCTAGAAAGTCTGTCTAAAACAGATCCTGGTTCTCCTTGATGACCTGTGCAGACTACGAGATATTTTTTCTTATTCTGGTTTATTTTTCTTAGCATCTTATCTCTTTGCTTTCTATAAGTTACAATTTTAATGTCTCTAATAAAGGGAGCTTTTCCTATGTTTCTGGCTGCGGTTACATATTTTGCTAAAGATCTTCCTACAAAAACAACTTCCCTATTGAGCTTTTTTCCGAATTCTGTTATGCTCTTGAGCCTTGCTATATGGGAAGAGAAAGTTGTAATCACTATTCCTGAATTATGATTATCTGTTGTGAAAAAGACATCTTCTAGAAGGCCTTTTGCGATTTTTTCGCTGGGAGTTTTTCTATCATCTGGAGCGTAAAGGCAGTCTACAATTAATACTTTAATTCCCTGTCTTGACAGTTCTTTTAGACGCCCATAATTTGGTTTGTCCCCGAAAACAGGAGTGTTGTCTAACTTATAATCATTAGCATAAAGCACAATGCCTTCTGGTGTGTGGACAGCGACAACAGTACTTTGGATTGTTGAATGAGTAATATTTATGAATTCTATTTTATAAGATGACGACTTACCTTTTAAAATATAAGAAGAGTTAGGCTTGACCGAGATTATTTTATTTGGCAAGGTCTGGCTGTTATCTGCCATCAAAACCTTGAGTACTTCGGTAGTGTATGGAGAGCCTAAGATTGGTGCTTTGTATTTATAGGCATTATATGGAATAGCTCCTATATGGTCTAGATGAGCATGGCTTGGAAGAATTGCTCTTACCTTGCTACTAATACCTTCTCTTTCTAAATAAGTGTCATCTGGAAGAGCGCCTAATCCCCTCATCCCTTTTTCTGTCGGGTCTTTCTCTCTTTCCTGAACACCGACTATTGCAGGCAGAAATAGCCCATCATCAAAAATAATAACATCGTCTTTGTATTCCAGAGCAGTCATATTTTTCCCAACTTCGTTATATCCGCCAATAGTGTGTATTTTTATGACCATCTTCCCTCTTTACTTTTGTTTTTAAGGAAATGCTGTTTAAATAAGTTTGTAGAAACATTGTTTACAGAAGGTATAGAAAACAAGAAATTTTCAGAACCGTTCTGCACTTACATGCAGAAGGTTTAAATGAGCTTTTAGAAAAACCTCGGAAAAGCAAGGTTCTGTATTTTTATACAGAAGGTATAAAAACTTGTTTTTGCATTTGTTTCTATGACAAGAGAAGAACATAAAATTCATAGAAAACATAGAAGCATCCTTTATGGAGCGATTGTAATTTTAATAGCCTTGCAGATTGTAAGTTTTGTTGTCTTTACAGGACAGATTAGCAAATTAAGAATTGACATAGGGAATGGGCTTAAAGAAAACAGGGAAAACTTAACAACTTACTTTTTAGAAAAATTGAATGACTACAATCGAGTTTATCAAACTGAATTTAGCAATATTGATGATGCATTGTCTCTTCAAAAACAGGATTTAAGTTTATTAAAATCAAGTCAGGAAGATTTTTCAGGAATTATTGAGACTGCTGTTAAAGGAGTTGTTAGTGTTGTTACAGATAAAAGTGCTGGAACAGGATTTATCATTGATGAAGATGGATTTTTAGTGACTAATTATCATGTTATTGATAATACTAATTCTATCAATGTGCTTATGAGTAGCGGGAAGGTTTTGCCTGCAGGGATTATTGGTTTTGATACTTCAAGAGATGTTGCACTGCTTAAAATTTCTCAAACAGGAGACTATGATTTTCTTGAACTGTCAGATTCTGACAATTTACAAGTTGGAAAGAAAGTTATTGCTATAGGAAATCCATTAGGATTAAGCTTTAGTGTTACAGAAGGAATAATTTCAGGGGTAGATAGAAAAGGTCCAAATGGATTAGCAGAATATATTCAAACAGATGTTTCTTTGAATCCTGGTAATTCTGGCGGGCCTTTAATAGACACTCAAGGAAGAGTAGTTGGAATAAATAATTTTAAGATTGGCGGAGGAGCAGAAGGACTTGGTTTTGCTCTTGAAAGTAATTCTGTAAGAGCTGTAGTAAATACTATAAGTGCTCAAGCAATTAATAAAACA
>CAZWLX010000058.1:0-4568 GCA_964634845.1 Candidatus Woesearchaeota archaeon
AAGTTCTTTGATGTTGGTGTTTCCGGAGGAGTGTATGGATTGAGAAATGGATATACTTTAATGGTAGGGGGGCCAAAATCAGATTTTAGATATATTGAACCTTTTTGTAAAGCTCTTGCTCCTAAATCTGGATATGGGTATTTTGGAAAGGCGGGAAGCGGGCATTATGTTAAAAGTGTGCATAATATTGTTGAGTATGTTTATTTACAAGGAATTGCAGAAGGAGTTGAACTGCTCGAAAAGAAGAAAATTGACCTTAAAAAATCAGTAAAAGTTTGGGGACCTGCAAGCGTTGTTAAGTCTTGGCTTGTTGATCTTGCGGGAACAGCACTTTCAAGACCTGATTTTAATAAGATAAGTCCAGATATAATGAGTGTTACGATAAAAGAACTTAATGACACTAAAAAATCGGTTAAAGGATATGCTCCTGCTTTTGACGTTGCTACAAGAATAAGAAAAGATAAAAGCAAGAGATTCTTGTTAGGAAAAAGAACTATTGCGGCGATTAGAAGAGAATTCGGTGGACACGCTGTCAAGAAAAAAGGAGATAAAAGATGAAGATATATCTCGGAGCAGATCATGCAGGAGTTAAGTTAAAGGAGAGAATAAAAGATTTTTTAGAGAGAAAGAGAATTGTATTTGAGGATTTTGGCTCTTTTGATTCTTATAACAGCGATGATTATCCTGATTTTGCTTTTAAGGTTGCAGAAAAAGTAGCAAGAAGCAAAGAAGAGAGTTGTGGAATTTTGATTTGCGGAACAGGAACAGGTATGTGTATCGCAGCTAATAAAGTTAAAGGAATAAGAGCTGCTACTGGTTATGACCTTTATTCTGTTAGAAAAGGACGCGAGGACAATGATGTTAATATTTTATGTTTGAGAGCAAGAGATATAAGTATCGAGAAGAATCTTAAATTAGTCTCGTTGTGGTTGAGATTTAAATTTAGCAGGAAGATTAGACATATAAGAAGAATTCACAAGATTGCCAGATACGAGGGGAAGAAAGGAGCAAAAAAATGAAAATTATTCCAACTGTTTTTGCCAAAAATAAAGAAGAGTTTGATATGCGCTTTAATAAACTGATAAAGGTAAGCAGGGAATTGCAGATAGATTTTATGGATGGGAGGTTTGTAAAGGGGAGGAGCGTTAATCTTACAGATATTAAGAGTTTAAGAGGAAGAGGAAAGTTTGAAGCGCATTTAATGGTTAAAGACCCTGAAAATTGGATTTATGACTTAAAGAAAAAAGGATTCTCCAAGGTTTTGTTTCATTACGAATCTGCCAAGAGTATGGATAAGATTAGCAGAATTGTTTTTTTAATAAATAGTCTGAAAATGAAAGCCTGGATTGTCTTTAATCCTAAGACTGATTTTAATACTGTTGTTGAAGTTATGGACAGAGCGACAGGTTTTGAAGGAATTATGTTTATGGGGCATTCTCCTGGAGTTGAAAAGAAAGGATTAGATGTTAATATCGCAAGAAAGGCTAGAAATTTAAAAAGAATTTATCATAAAGTTAAGATTCAAGTTGATGGAGGAGTTAATGATAAGACAATTTTTGATTTAAAGGAATCAGGCGTGGATATAGTTAATGTTGGGTCTTTTATCTCAAGAGCTAAAGATCCTAAAAAGGCTTTTAAATTTTTGTATAAATAAGGTTCTTATTGCTGTAAGTCTGTCAAAACATAGGATTCTGTTATTTTATTAATTAATTTTACAGGGCATTGGGTTATTTTTAAATCTTGGTTGATAAACTTCTCATATGCCTGTTTTTTTTCTTCGCCTAAGAAAAGGGTTATTGACATCTTTGATTTTACTAGCAAGGAGTAGGAGGCAGATATCCTGTCTTCAGGAGATTTCGGAGCTTTTTTAACATCTATATAAAGGGGTTTAGTAGACCCTATTGATTCATGGTTTGGGAATAAGGAAGCTACGTGCCCGTCTTCTCCTGCTGATAACAGAAGAATATCAAATCTTCCTCCATATTTTTTTAGTTCAGATGAATAAGACTTGGCAGGCTCCTGAAAATTATAGGCATGAATGTTCTCTTTTCTTATTTTTCCGTCCTGCATCAGTTTAAATAAAAATATCTTTCTGGCTTGCTTGAAATTGCTCTCTGAATCAAAGATAGGAACCTTTCTTTCGTCTGTCATGAATATCTGAGTTCTTTTCCATGGGATTCTCGCTTCTAAGAGCTTTTGAAATATTCCTTTAATTGTTCTCCCCCCTGGGATACCGATAACAACATAGTCTTGCTTTCTCAGAAGCTCCTGAATTTTATGTTCAATTAGTTTTATTGCTCTTTTCTCAAGTTGTTCGTGTCTCCCAAAAATTAGTCTCATTCATCTTTTTTAGAAAAAGCAGATTATAAATTTATCTAACTGTATTTGCTATATGGGAAAAGTTGATTTTATACTTAGCAAGAAGTTGGTCTTTGGTTCCTGAATGTGGGATGTCTTTTACATATAAGTGGGAAAATTGTATTTTTTGTTTATTCAAAGCAATTAATTCTGAAATTGCTTCTCCTATGCCTCCTGCTTTGTAATGATCTTCAACAACTATTACTTTCTTTCCGTGTTTGTTAATGAAATTGATTAGTCTAGCAGAATCAAGAGGTTTTATGCAATAGAGGTCAACTATTGCGACATGCTTATTTCTTTTTTTTAATAGTGCATAGGCTCTGATTGCTTCGTGAGTTGTTATTCCCGCGGTTATTATTGTTGCTGAGTCTTTTCTGCTTTGTCTTAGAATTTTAAAACCAGGTATTGGAAATTTTTCATCTGCTTTGTAGAGAACAGGGGTTTTAGGTCTTGTAGTTCTAATGTAAGAAATTCCTTTGAGATTAATAGTATGCTTAAGTAGTTTTGAGCATGAAACAGCATCGCAGGGATATAAAACAGTTGAATTTGGCAAGTCGCGAAATATAGATATATCTTCTAATCCCATTTGAGATGCTCCGTCTTCTCCAACTGATATTCCCGAGTGTGAGCCACAGACATTGAAATTTGCTGATGAAAGTGCAGCCATTCTTAACTGATCGTGAGCTCTTGATAGAAAAGCAGAGAAAGTTGAAGCATAAGGTTTATATCCTTTTTTTGAAAGACCGAGAGCTATTCCAATTAAATCTTGTTCTGCTATATATGTTTCTATAAATTGTGAGGGCACCGAGCGTTTTACATAATCTGAATGAGTTGAGTTTGAAACTTCTGCGTCTAAGGCGAGAATTCTTGAATCAGATAAAGCAAGTGCTAAAAGCGTTTGACCATATGCTTCTCTTGTTGCTATTTCTTGCCCTTGGAGATAGTTTGGTAATTTTAATTTGAATTTTCTGGCCTTTAGTTTAATTGATTTTGGTTTTGCAATGTTGATTTTAGGCATCTTTATATTTCCTGAACTTGGGAGTTCAGATAAGGCAGAGCCCAGCATGTTTAAGGGAACAGGTTTTCCATGCCAGTTTTCTTTGTTTTCTAAAAAAGAAATGCCTTTACCCTTCAGAGTTTTAGCAATGATTATTGTTGGTTTTTGTTTCTGGGATTTTGCGTTTTTGATTGCTTTTTGTATTGATTTTATAGAATGTCCGTCAACAACCAGTGTGTGCCAGCCAAATGATTTGAAACGCTTTTCATAATCAGAGAGATTGTGCTCTAACATTGTGGGTCTTGTTTGACCTAAACGATTGGCATCAAGAATCGCTATCAAATTGTTTAATTTATAATGGGATGCTAATTGAAGTGCTTCATAGATACTGCCTTCACTCATCTCAGAATCTCCTAATAAGACATAAGTGTAATAAGAGCGTTTGGATAATTTTGCCGCAATAGACATTCCTATACCAATTGATAAGCCTTGTCCTAAACTGCCTGTTGCAACTTTTATTGACGGCAAAGATCTAGGCATTGGATGTCCTTCTAAAGGGCTTGAGAGTTGTCTAAGTGTTAGTAAATTGTGTTTTATAGCTCCTGCACGATAAAGAGCAGAATATAAAATTGGAGCTGCATGCCCTTTTGAGAGAATGAATTCGTCATTGTTTTCATTATCTGGGTTTTTTGTGTCGTATTGCATAGAATCAAAAAATAGAACTGACATAATTTCTGCTGCTGATAAACATGAAGTTGGATGTCCGCTTTTTGCTTTTGTTGTGCTTTCTAAGCTGTCCTTTCTTAAGATCGTTGAAATTCTTTTTAAATCAAATATTGATGCCATTTTGCCTCTTTTTATTTAGATAGTTGGGAAGTTAGATATATAAGTTTGTTGATGATAGATTTAAATATAAGAATTTTAGTAATTGGGCATGAGTTTAAGACGTGCTGCAATTGGAGGTGTTTTTATAAGTTGTATAGTTGGCGGGCTTTTGTCTGGCAGACAAGCAGATAACGCACTTGCTCAAGCAAGAAATAGTTATTTTGATCAAATGGAAAACATAAGAAAGTATGATCCTGAAACAGTTAGGAAAATAAACAGGGGGGAATTGTCTTGGGATGTTGTTGTTGGCAGCGAGCCCAGGAAAGAAGGATTAAATTTTGGATATGCGACTGCTATGTTTGGACTTATTACAGGGCTTTTATATAAG
>CAZWLX010000059.1:0-3087 GCA_964634845.1 Candidatus Woesearchaeota archaeon
TAATTTTAGAAGACTATCTTATTTTGCAAGAGCTAACTAAATCTCACGCAAAGCCCTCGGGTTGGCTTTGCGCGCAAATTAAATTTTTTATGATTAAAATTTATCACCAGAAGAAAATGGGAGTGGAGGGAATCGAACCCCCGACACCACGAGCTTCAGTCGTGTGCTCTCCCACTGAGCTACCGGCCCATATATGAAACCTAACGGTTTCCTGATATATCACCTTCCCTTGATATACCCATATAAGACAATTATAAGAATATGGCTTTTAAATGTTTTTAGAAGCAAAGAAATATTTATATACCTATTAAATGTTAACAATGTTAAGATGAAAAAGAGTGTGGTGATTAGTTTTGTTTTTGTAATTGTGCTTTTATCTTCAATTAGTTTTGTTTCTGCTGACGAACCTAGTTTTGATTTAGGTATTTGGCTTGAGGATTTATTCTCTTCAGGACAAAAAGATGTGCTTTTTTCAGATCCTGCAACAGAAGAAGCACTTGCTGTTGATTTGTCTTCTTGTGGAATTTTTGGATATGCTTCGCCTATAGCTGCTAAAGCAAACAGCGAATATGATACAACACGTGCTGCGAAGAATGCTATTGATAATATTTTAAGAACGAATTGGTTTGGGAAAAAAGATGGATATCCAAAATGGATTTCGTTGGATTTAGGAGAAAAAAGATGTATTGGTTCTGTTAGAGTAAATATCTATAGCTCGGATGTTCCTATAACAATGAACCTTGAAGTTTCTGATGATGGAGAAAACTGGCTTTCTGTGAAAAAGGATATAAAGGTTGATACAACAGATAAATTTATTGACTTTGGAAAAACAGTTTCTGGAAGATATGTAAGAGTTTATGAAACAGCTGGAAAAAGAAATTTTGGAAACTTAGCAGAAGCAAAGGTTAATAGTTCTTCATATTCTGGAGATGGTGGAAATGCGATTGTATGCACTAGTTTTGAATATTCTGAATGGAGTGAATGTATTAATGAAATGCAAAATAGGACAGTAATTAGTAGCTCTCCTGCAGGATGCATTGGAGGAAATCCTGTTTTTGAAAACAAAAGTTGTAATGTTGCTGAATGTGTTGTTAAATGTGTTGACAAAGATGGATTAAATTATTATCTTGAATCAGGAGCTTATGAAACAAAAGAATGTGCGTTCGCGAAAGGCGGTACAGGAAGTGGAGTTGGAGTTGATGACAAGTGTGTTAGTGATGTTATACTAAATGAAGCAATTTGTTTGGAGAATAAATTAGCAACTCAAAGAGCTACTTGTAAAAATGGATGTGTTGATGGAGCATGTGTTGTTAAAGACAGAGATATGTGTGACAAATTAAGTAATAATAATAAGGCAAAGATAAGAGAATTACAGAACAATGATGATTTTAGAGTTATCTTGAATGAAGGAGAAGTTGCTTTTAGAGGAGATTATGTTGTTATTTATGACACAGAAGGAATAGGGACGATATTGAAAATCTCAGAGATAGTTAATCAAACAACAGGATACTCAAGTGATAAAGTCAGATTAAGAGACATAGCATCTGATAGTAGCTATGATGCAACAATAATTGGAGAAGGAATTGGAACATTTACAATTAAGAACAAGAAATATTTTGTTCAATACTTCGGAGCAAGTTATCTTCCTGCAGATGAGAAATATATTATGTTAACCTGGGAAGATGGCGCAAGTTATGGACTTGTTGGAGATGATAAAGATACATTTAATTGTTCTGTTGGGAAGATTGAGTGTGTTGACACTGATAGATTAGTGGACACTAAAGAAATTGAAGTTGGAACAAGCAAGGAAATTGCAGGGTTGAAAGTGTATTTAGATTATGCTAACGAATATTCTGAGGAAAAGGAACTTCTTATTCATGCGAGTGGGGTGATAAATGATATCTATAGGTTTTCACTTGATTCTAAATATTATCCTGTATCAGACTTAACAATTAATGGAATTGAATATATATTATCTTTAGTCGGAGGTTCTGATACTAGTGCAATTATAAAAGTAGATAATCAAGGGCTTGATTATTATAAACAAGGAAGTGTGAAATATTCTGTAATGGGAGGTGTTGCGTTACAGGAAGATGAGTGTGATGCCAGAGGTTTGGGAGAATGGATTTGTTCTGAAGGTATTCCAGAGGAGATTATTTATGGTTGTCCGAATGGGTGCGTTGATGGAGCATGTTTGCTAGTAGATGAATCAACACAGGTTTGCTCTGAATTAATTGATAAGGCAAAAAATCCAAAAGAATTTGTTGAAGGAGGAATTGGATTTGAAGCTGGATGGAGAAGTGCTTGGGAAGGATATAATTGGATAAATGGGATGAGAGAAAGTTATGTTGAATATAGTGCTAGTTGGGATAACTATAACAAGGATTCGTCGTATAAGTCTGTTAATTATAATATTCAGGTATTTAGGAACAGAAACATTGACTTAGAATCTTATTTATTAAACAGAGTTCAGCAGAATCTTTGTGCTCCTTTTGACTATTACTATGACGAAAATGGGATTGCCGATTATGTGTACATCTGTAATTGGGATATACTTAATCAAAGACAAGAAGTTAGTAGAGATGACTTTCAAGAACAGAGGCAAGTTATTTGGTTTAAAGACAACGTTCTTGTAAAGCTTGACTTTTATTCTGGAAGGCAGCCAACACAAGAAGAGATAGATAGACTAAGGCTGAAAAGAATTGAGCAGTTTTTGTCAGATATACAAAATAATAAACAAAAATACATTGGATGGGAGAATTATAATCTGCAGAGTCCATTCGGGCAAATTCTGGAAGAAGAGGTTAGGAATTGCGAGTCAGAAGTTCCGACTCCTAAAGATAATAAAGGAAATGAATGTTATCCTTCATGGGAATGTAAGATAGAGCCTGCTATTTGTCCTCCTCATGGATATCAAACAAGAACTTGTATAGACTATGGATGCGATCAAGAGAGAGAAGAAAGACTTTATTGTAATCCTGGAATTTGTGCTGGATGTTATATCCCTAGATGGGAAGGAGCTAGAGATAATACCTGCATTCCATATGGAACAAGATTGATATTTAGTGAGGGAGATGAATTCCAAGC
>CAZWLX010000059.1:3097-4400 GCA_964634845.1 Candidatus Woesearchaeota archaeon
AGAGGAAATGAATAAAGAACTTGAAGGAATATTTCTATTGACAATCAAAGATGATAGCACAGCACTTATTGAGGTCGTTAAGACATTAGAAGAAGATGCAGATATAATTGTAGATGGAGAAAGATTTGAGATAGTGGAAGGAGAAAGCTTTACAATTAATGAAGGCAGAACATATGATGTAACAATAGAAAGTAGCAATTATGTTGAAGAATATTCTGTAACAATTCAAGACATTGTTTATTCTGAAAATAGTGAGAAGAGATATATCGAGTTTGTGTTGAATAACGAATTCCCTGCATATTGTAATTATGATGGAGAGATTTATGAGCAAAGGTCAAAGTCATATGATGGAAGCGGAGCAAGATGCCAGAATAATTATGAATGTGAAAGTAACTTGTGTTCTTCTGGAGAATGTGTTGATGTGAAACAAGTAGTGGAGAATACAGGATTTATTAGAGAAACTGTTGTTAAAATATTTTGTAGGCTTGGGAGCTTCTTCTCCAGGGAACAAACATACAATCAATGTTTAATTGAGAATTTAGGTTCTGCTTAAAAATAAATTGTGAGTCAGAAATAGGCCAGGTTTTGTAGGATTTTGTTTTTGTAAACAAACAATCCTTGCTGACATCTGTCTTAGCGTGCGGCTTTGGCACTTGCACCGACGAAGGCGCCCGTTTCATTCCAACTCAATGGACTCGTTTCTGTTGCGGAGCTTAACATCGCTGCTATCTCTCTTTCGGGAGATCGTCTTATTGTGGTGCCCGGACCTTCCTCAGGATTGGAACTTATTTATAATTCCTGCCAATTTAATAGCAAATCCCGAAGTCAGCTATCTGACTCACAAGAATACTGCAGAAACAGAGTTTAAAAGGCTTTTGATTTTCTAAAAAAAATAAAGCAAGTAAAAGGCAATTCTCTCTCAGACAGTAATTTTTATTGAGGCTTTTAGTAAGTGCATGCTTAAATCCTCGTTGCCTTAGATCTTACACACCACTTCTATCAACGTCATCTTCTTTGACGGCCTTTGTTGTCTCGTTTTGCGAATGGCTTCGTGCTTAGATGCTTTCAGCACTTATCCATACAATGCGTAGCTGCGCAGCCTGCTAATAACAACTGCTTCACCAGAGGCATCCAAGCACCGTTCCTCTCGTACTAAATGCTTGTTCCACTCAGACAACTACACTCCTAGCAGATATCATACAAACTGTCTCGCGTACTTAATCAAAACTTATTTATTTGTTTTGTGTGGACTATACCATATTCCTTCTCTTTCGAGTTAGGATATCAGCGTGTTAATGATTGC
>CAZWLX010000059.1:4410-4505 GCA_964634845.1 Candidatus Woesearchaeota archaeon
CTCCGACACCCTTGGTAGCTTATGCACTACCAGGATAGGAAGAGCCGACAGCGACGCACCAAACCGCCCCGTCAATATGAGCTATCGGGGGCGAC
>CAZWLX010000060.1:0-4404 GCA_964634845.1 Candidatus Woesearchaeota archaeon
TACCTTATATCTTGATTTAAGCTTAAGCTTTCTCAGAAAATAGAAGTAATTTTCCACATGCTCTATTACATCTATAATAAGTATCAAATCAAAGAATGCCTTTTTATCTTTTAAAATATCCCCTAATTTAAAATGCAGCCTTTTATTCTTCTTTTCCTTGCAAATGCGATAAGCACTAGAAGAGATTTCATAACCCACAAAGTCAGGCTTAAAATCAAAAAACTTTTGCAACTCTACTAATATCTGTCCAGCACCACAACCAACCTCACAAATAGAGTTCGCCGTTATTCTGTTTCTTTTTAGAATCTTAGCTATTTGCCGAGCCTTCCAAGAAGAATGTTCTACATCATAGCTAGGATTCTTTTTTAGGTATTCATCAGTAAGATACATCTTTTCAGACATCCCACTGGTTAAATTAAACTACTTATAAATTTATATGAGAAAATCATAGATTAACAGTATTAATTTAAGTCATACAAGAAAACCTTATCATTCCTAAAAATCTCATTCAAAAAAGAGCAATTAATTTCCTCATAAGAATAAACATACCTTAACTGTTGATAATTCTCAAAAGTCCCCTGCTTAATATTGCAGTTCCCAAGGAAGAAATTATCTGCAATTTCATTCGGAATAAAAGAATTTACATCTAAATTAGAGATAGACCCTTTATTTGTGATAGCATACATAGCAGTCCCGGGAAATCTTGGAGAAACAACTTCCGCAGCATGGAAATAATAACTTTGATTAACGTATCCTATTCCATAATCTCTCAAAAACATCATCGCATCATAATCACTATCATCAATAACATAATCTATGCCTAAATCAAAATTTTCAGAGCCAGGATACGCACTAAAAAAGAAAAAAAAAATAGACGAAAAACTAAGAACAACTAAAACTCCCAAAATAACAATCCGAAGTTCATTCTTATAATTTCTAAAAAAGCTGTAAAGAAACTTCAAAACCTCATAAAACCCAAATGCACTTAATGGGACAGCTCCAATCATAAAATGATACAAATATCTTTGATAACTTGAGAATATAGTAAAATTAAAAAACAAGAATCCAATCAAACTAATCAACGATATTGAAACATAAATTCTAAATGCTAACAACTCTTTCCTCTTAAAAACCAAAACAAACCCTATCAAAGCAAAAATACTGCTTAAGACGCCATAAAGAATCAAGGGGTTAAAGTTAATTTGAATTACAGACAATCCCCAAGTAATTTTTGATAGCAAACCTCCATAGTTTTTAGCAACATTTAAGCCGATAATTATAGTTGGGATAATCAAAATAAGAAAGGGCAGGAAATGTCTATAATTCCTCAATGCAAATTTATAGTTAAAAATATAATATAAAAAAACTACAAAACTCAAAACTAAAAAGCTAGAAGGGTGTATAGATATAATAAAAAGCAAAGCTAAAAAAACTAAATATAGCAAATGCGGGTTCTTTTTTGTCTCATCTAACAAGAATAAGCAAAAATAAATAAAAGCCGCTGCAAATGTAATTGGAACAAAGAATAAATTTCCAAGAATATTTGTATTGCTTCTTAACGAAACAAAGAATAAAATGCCAAATATCCCTGTCCAATAATTATACCTTTTATTCAAAAAATAAAATAAAACTCCAGAGACTAAAAGAAGATTAAATACAGGAAGAAACTTGTAAATCAGAACCAAAGGTAAAAAAAGGTCAATGAAGTATAAAAATAATGTAAATCCTGCACCAACAGGATAATCAAAGATAGTAGAAAATCCTTCATTTTTTATTATTCCAGCCTCTGTAATTCTATTCCACTCATCCAAATGTAATGGATATCTGTAATCAAAATGGGGAATAAAAATAAGAATTGCTGAAAAAATTAAGACAGCGCCTAATAAAACCAGCTTGAAAAACTCTGCTCTCTTCATAAGATACAAACATCAGGCGATTATAAAAACAATGCTATTTTCCAAGAAGTTTTGAGAACTCTCCCTCTTTAAAGAATAATAGCTCAAAAAATAAAATTAAGAATACATAAAGAACAAGGAAAGATAAAGACAAAATAGTGAAAGAGAAAATTCCTTCAACAACGAGTAATTTCTTAATAAGATACACAATAAAGATGCTGATAATCCCGGAAGACAAAATCCCCAGATATTCTTTGTTGAATATCTTAACCTCTGAATATCTTGCCGCATAAACTATATGAAAAAAGCTGATTATAAATAAGCTAATTCCTGTTGATATAGCTGCCCCGTACATTCCATGGCCATAAGAAATATGAAAGTAAGGAATTAAAATAAGATTTAATAAAATATTAAGAATGAAAACTCCCAAGACTAATAAAAGCATGACCTTAATTTTCTCAAACATAATTAAAACTTTCTCACTTGTATGTCCAAGAATGTAGAAGATGTAGGAAAAAGAGAGAATTGACAAAGTAGCTGAAGCACTAATATACTCTTCACCAAATAATATGAGTAAAATCTCCTTACTAAAGAAAATCATTAATAATGCAAAAGGAAATGTAGATAAAAATATCCACTTTGTGACGCTTTGAAAGTCCTCTCTGATATTTTGTCCTCTAGAATATTTAATTGTTATTACAGGAAGAAAGATTGCCAGAAAAGAAAGGGAGAAGATTAACAAAAGCTGTGCAGTTGGCAAAGCAGAATTATACAAACCAACTTCAGAAACATTAGCAAGAATGCCAAGCATGATAGTATCTGTTCTAACCAACAAGCTCCCTATAACAAAAACAAGCAGTAAATATAATGAAAGCTTTAATAATTTAAAATCAAATCCTTTAATCCTGAAAGTAAAATATTTCTTGGCAGAATAAAAAATAAAAATCATTGAGATAAAATAGCTGACTAAAAAAGCCAAAATAACCCCAAACTCCCTAGCCCCAATATAGAAAAGCCCGGCAAGAATAACTAACCTCAGAAAATTATTAAAAACTGAGTCTGCAAAAACAACAGCACCGACTTTTTTATTTACAGTTAATACAGAAGAAGAGATGTTGAATAACGCCATAAGCGGAATTATCAAAGAGAAAAATCTTAGAAAGATTCCCAGCATGGGAGTGTCAAAAAAGTCAGCAATCTTATTAGAGAAGAAGAATAAAGGAAATGCAAAGACAGCAGAAGTTAGAATAATCGTCTTTAAAGCAGTGCTTATCGCAATATCCAACTTCTTTCTTGCATTCTTTCCTTTATAATAAGAACCATACTTAATCAAGCCTCCGTCCAATCCAAGCATAACAAAGGGAATTAAAAATCCTATGATAGAAAACGCAAGATTATATGTCCCATATAATTCTAAATCAGTTCTGGCAACAACTATTCTGAACAAGTATCCAAAAATCTTTGAGAACAATACACCAATAAAAACAATCCAACCTGCTTTGGCAATAGTATCAAATTTAGCCATAACAAATTCAATGATAATTAATATAAAAACCAACCTATTTCTTGCTTTTCTACTTCAGTCTATAGTAAATTGTCTGTAACATATTAAAAATTACATATGGAATAAAAGTCAAAAAATAAGCTAAAGTTAATCTTCTGTCTATGAAAAGATATTTTTTAAAATATCTTCTGGCTTTGCTTCCTTGACTCTTTCTCCAATAAAATAAAGCCATCATAGAGCTTATCTTTTTTTTAAAACTCGTTATCTCTTCTCTAAATCTGCTCTTAAAACCAGGATATAATCTTTCAAACTTCTTTAACAAAATTATTCCTTCTTGGAGTACCACACCCATACTCCTAAAAGTATAACTATTCTCATGCATTCTATACATAGCCAGAGGCTTATCAAAATAATCTATCTCCCATTCATAAGCAATTCTCAAAGCGATATCGTAGTCTTCAATCATCTTGAAATCTTCATCAAAAAATCCAACATCATCCAGAACATTTCTTCTTACAACAATCGTTGGAGATGAGATAAAGTTTCTTACCAAGAGATTTCTAAAAACATTTCCTCTTTTTGGAGAAACTTTTCTAAACAAACTATAAAGCTTTTTACCATTATCTCGAATATAAATTGCATCTGAAAAAACAAGACCTATTTTATCACTCTTCTTAAAAAGTTCTAATTGCTTTTCTAGCTTATCTGGCATCCACAAATCATCTTGGTCAAGCAAAGCAATATATTTCCCCTTAGCTTTTTTTATAGCGAAATTCCTCGCGCTTGAAACACCTTTATTCTCTTTTCTAAAATACCTAATTCTTCTATCTTTTTTTTGTAACTCTCTAACAATCTTCTCTCCTTCCCTATTCAAACTCCCATCGTCTACAACAATTATCTCAAAATCCTTAAAACTCTGTCTTAAAACAGATTCTATAGCCTGCTTAATAAATCTCTCCCCATTGTAAAGAGGAATAACAACGCTCACATCTGCCTTTTTCTTAA
>CAZWLX010000061.1:0-4262 GCA_964634845.1 Candidatus Woesearchaeota archaeon
TCTCTTTTCTCTTTTTTCAGATCTTTCAGCTCCTCTAAAACTTCCCTAGGAACAGCAATCTTGAAACCCAAACCATGTAACTGCTCTATAAAATCAATTCTTTTCTTTATACAGGAAATAACAAAATTAGCATCCAACAATACCTCCATATTTCAAAGAACACAATAAACAATATAAAACTATACTCTGAAGAATATTAACTCTGTTTCATAAAACTATTTAAATTCTCCAGAGATAAACAAACATGGCAGAAAATCTTCGTGAATTAATTGAAGAAGGAACTGTTTTCCCAGCAATGCTTCCAGAAGCAAACGACCTTCTCCTAAATCCTCAGGGAAAGCTAAAAGCCGCAGAAGTAGTGCGAAATCCGAGATTAGCAGATGAGCTTCACGGTCTTCCGATACAAGTAAAGCTAGGACTTTTAGACCTTTCTCTGCTAGAAACATTAGCAGGATACACAGTACCCTTAATAGCGCATGACTATGGCGCTAAAACTCCTGTAATGTGGAACACCTTATACCAACAACAAGGAATAAACATAAGAAACATAATGGTTGTGGCAAATCCTGAAAAAACAAGAGAAATTCTAGAAGCACTAAAGAGAGATCCAAAATATCTAGGAGGAGGCGCTGGAGTTGGCTTCAAAGAATCTGTAATTCCATATTTAGACTCAACAGATCCAGGAGATTTAAGCTCTGTAAATATAATTGTAAAGGAAAATAATCAATTAGTCGGAAGAAACACAGATGCAGAAGGCTTAATGAGAAGCCTTGAAGAGAAAATGGCAGAAGCAGGAACACAAATAAAAGACTCTGTAATAATAATCCTGGGTGCAGGCGGAGTAGCAAAGCAATTCGCAAGAATAGTTGCGTCAAAAGCACCAAGAAAAATTAGAATTATAAACAGAAGTTACGAAAAAGCAACAGAGATAGCCAATCAATTAAATAATATCTATGGCAGAATAGCTGTTGGATTAGACGAGGATTTATTAAGAGGCTCTGTACTTAACTCTTTTTCTATTCCAGACGCAATAATAAACACAACAGAAAAGGGCTCTGATGGACAGCTAGAAAGATATGCAGCGTTTTCAGCAGCAAACCTTCCGCCAATACCGCAGAACATAGGCACAAACTTAACAGAATCCAGAACAAACCTAAGAGAATTAAAGAATCTTAATCCAAACATAGTAATAGCAGATATTGTTCTGCCAAAATCAGGAAGATCTGTATCACTAAGACTAGCAGACAATGCAGGTCTTAAGTACACTCTGGACGGAAAACCAATGGTAATTTATCAGGGAGCCCCTGCCTATAAAATGATAGAAGAAGCTCATCCTGCAATTCACACAACAACAGATGAACAAATAATTTTAGAGACATTCAAAAAAGCAGCAGCTTAATCTCAACAACTAAATTTATATAATCTCTCTGTCTTTCATACTAATGTTACCAAAAGAAGAGTGTGAAAACGCAGCCCTTGTTTTAAAAGAAACCATCTCTGCTTTAAAAAATAAGAACCCTATTCAGTTAAAAGCCCTCTCTGATAAAACAATCCACTCCGCATGCGCATACCAAGATTCTGGAACATTAACCTCTGCAGTTTTAATTTACGCATTGAGCAAAATAGTAGAACGCGAAGACTATAAAAAAATAAAATTCTGGCCCAAGATTGAGAAAAAACTATTATCTCTCTTTAAACTAGCAATAGACGCCCTGGAAAAAGATAAACACGAATCTTACGAGAAGTATATGTTACAAGCCCGTCAATCTTTGCAAAATGCTGCAGGTTCTTTGAAACAATATATACAAGAAGTCCTGAAAAAAGCATCTATAAACAAGGCATCAAAAATCTATGAACACGGCATCTCTTCAGAGCAAACAGCTCATCTCCTTGGCCTAACACAATGGGAAATAACAGAGTATATAGGCTCAAAGTCAAATCAAATAGACTCAGAAAAAGATCCAATATCTATTGAAAGGAGAGCTGCCTTGGCATTAAAATTTTTCTCATGAAAGTCCTTATTTTTGACTCTGGTCCATTGATAAATTTATCAATAAATGGGTTACTTTATTTACTAGAAGACTTAAAAAAATCATTTGATGGAAAATTCATTCTAACAACTCAAGTAAAATATGAAACACTTGACCGCCCTCTAAAAATACAAAGATTTGAGCTAGGGGCCATTAGAATTCAGGATTTAATAGAAAAAAAGGTCTTAGAACTTCCATCATCCCTAAATATTGAAGAATCAGAAATAAAATCCAGAACATCAGAATTAATGGATATTGCAAACAATCTTCTTCAAAGAGATGGAAAGAAAATAGAAATAGTAAGTCAAGGTGAAATCTCCTGTCTTGCGCTGTCTTCTATCCTCTCTGACAAAGGAATAGAAAATATCATCGCAATTGATGAACGCACAACTCGTCTCTTATCAGAAGCTCCGAAAGAACTTGAGAGGATAATATCAAAAAAAATGAATTTTTCTGTCAAACTATCTACAAAAGATTTATCCCAGTTTAAAAAATTCAGATTCATTCGTTCCCCAGAGATAGTTTATGTAGCATACAAAAAAAATATCTTACACATAAAAAACCCAAAGGTGTTAGAAGCAGCAATATATGCAACAAAATTCAAAGGCTCTTCAATTTCCTGGGATGAGATAAAAATTCTCAAAAAACTCTAGATTCTCCTATACTTATCCACCCCTCCAATTATTTCTTTATAACAATTTCCATCAGCATCTCTTCCAATCATAACAATCCTAGAAGAAAGTCTGTCTCCCTTTGCTACAAAAACCATAAATCCATTTATCTCCCATCTTTTCATTGCCTTAGTGGCAGAAAAATCAAAATTATCATCGCTTTTTCCAATATTCAGATATTGATTTGTTCTCAATCTTTCTCTAACAACCTCTAAAATTATTTTCTCTGTCATTGAAAAACCAGCCATTTAGTTGTGGAAAAGAATCAGCAGAGACATTAATAAATTTATTGATGAAAGATAGAGAAACCATTCTACAAACTGAATATAATTTACAAACTAGCCTAACAAAAATATAAAAACCATGGAATAAACTTTAAACTAGGAGAATTAGAAAAATGAGAACAAATTTAAGAGTTGGATCAATAATATTTTTTAATGGTAAATTAGTAACAACTATAATGAGGAAAAAGGATGAAATTTACCACGTATTACCTGGAGGTGGTGTTGAAAGCAATGAAACAATCAATGAAGCAATTAAGAGAGAAGTCAAAGAAGAACTTAACATAAAAATAAAAAAGATAAAATTAGTCTATATCAGAGAATTAAATCTAAAGAATGGTGAAAACAAAAGAGGGGTAGAATTCTACTTTGCTGTTGAAGATTATTCTGGAAAACCTACAAAGGGATTCAATCCAGAAAAAAAAGAATCTTCCTTTGAAGAAGTTGGATTCTTAGATTTAGAAGAATTAGAAAAGGTTTCATTTCATCCAAAACAATTAATTAAATTTATTAAATCCGATAAAGAAAATAACTTTAATAAATTCAAACATCTTGGATTATATGATTATCCCTAAATGGACCCGGAGGGAATCGAACCAAAATGGGGAAGGAGGGAATCGAACCCCCGAATAACGGTTGCTCCAAAATTTCTGGAGCCGTTCAGTTTACCACTAGCCTACATCCCCATAATCTCAGGAATTCTGTAAAGTTCAGACTCCTGCAATACTACTATCTTATTTTCTCCCATTAAAAAAGTATCTTTTTTTGGTTTTTGCAAACAAATTAAAAAACCGAGATTTGAACCTATATCTTCAAGATACTTATTAACCTGTTTTATCTGAGAAATGGATATTTCATGAACTTTATAATTCTTTAATTCAACAGCTACTTTTCTTCCATTTCTTTCTAAAATTATATCAGCACATCCTCTTTTCGTTCTAACAAGACGATTTACAGACCCATATCCAGAAAGTCTTTCCGCTATTCCCTCCTCAAATCTAGCCGCAGAATCTCTAATTTCTTTTCAAACTACTCCATGCAGATTAAGTCTTTCGAAAGGAAAGGAAACACCTGATTTTTCGTAGGCCTCAAATATTCCTTTACCGAAAAGATTTTGAACCTTTGTTTTGCACATTTTATTTATCTCTCTTTGTGTAGAGAGAGGATTATTCCTAATGTATTCTATAACTATATTTTGTTTGTTTATCCTTCTTTTTTCTCCCCTTCTCAAAAAAGGAATGCTTGCTTTTTTGTACATTTCTTTTGCGTCTTTAAATAAA
>CAZWLX010000062.1:0-4222 GCA_964634845.1 Candidatus Woesearchaeota archaeon
CTCTCCAAAAAGGACAAATTCTCTACTCATACCTCGCAGAAGACCAACAAAAAAGACCAGTTATAATCACATTTTTAGATGGAAAACCAAAAAAATAAAATTAAAAAATTAGAAGAAAACAAGGAAAGAGTTGCGATTTTCATAGATGGAGCTAATTTTCATCACAGCACCAAGAGCATCAAAAAAAGAGGAGATAAGATAAACTTTAAGGAAATAATAGAAAAATTAGCAAGAGGTAGAGAAGTAAAAACACTCTACTATACAGCATTGCTTGATCCCAATCACAATAAAGATAAGTACAAAAAACAAAAGAAAATCCTTAGCAGTCTAAAGAAAATCCCAAATTTTAAGATAATTTTATGTGACTTAAAAAAAATTAGGATTAACAATAAGATTAAATATGAGATCAAGGGAGATGACATCAACTTGGCGCATGATTTGCTAATTGGCGCCTTTGATAATTTATACCACACAGCGATAATAATAAGTGGGGACGCTGACTTTATTCCTGTAATAAATACATTAAGAAACCGGTTTAAGAAAAAAGTTGGAAATTGCTATTTTAGGAGAACATCTTCTTTTAAATTGAGAAATGCCTGCGATTTCTCTATAAGTATGAACAAACTAATCAGAAACTCTCAAAAGCTCTAAGAAGCGTCAGTGCCATCAGAAGATGGCACCTCGCAGTTATGATATCCACTATTTCCAACTTTATAAATCTAACGCCCACTTTCTTGCACCCACAAAAACATACGTCATACATATTTAAGTAATTGAAAATAAAATTATTCATGAAATTAGGAGAGGCACTATCATTATTAAATAAAGAAAAAAGCCGTCTGGCAAGATTAATCTCAACTAGAAAGGAAAACATATTTGTCGAAAAAGGTAAAAAACCGACATTTGATCCTAAAAATCTTTCTGAACAAATTAACAAAAAGATAGAAGAAATAAGAAAACTAAAAATTTCTATTCAAAAAACAAATTTAAATACTCCAATTCAAGAAGAAAAAATCTCATTAGCAGAAGCTATAATAAAAGTTAATGACATTAGAAGCAAAATCTCCTCTTTATCAAACTTATTTGAAAGAAGAAGTTCGTGGTTATATAGAGAAAAGGATGAAATAGAGAAAATCCCTCAACTTGACGAAAAAGAAATAGAAAAAGAAATAGAAGTTCTAGAATCTCAAAAATCAACTTTAGATAACAAAATACAAATAACAAACTGGAACACAGAACTTCAAGAATAAAATACAAAAAATTCATGCTCCTCTATAGGGGAAGTTGCGGATAATGATGAGTTCAGTGTGGTAAATCCAGACAATTGTAAACTGTCACCTTTTATAATGGAAAAGGAATTTGAAGGGATGCCTTAAAGATTATGGATAAAAAATCAAAGATAAAAGTTCACTGCTCAAAGCTCATTAAACTATACTTTTCACATTATTATCTGCAACCCAATAAAAATTAGAATCAAACTCCCCAATCCTCATCTTTCTTCTTTTTTATCTGGGCAATTTCCTGCAAAACTCTCTTCTCGTTTTCTGAAAGCAAATCTTTGTTTTTCTTAAACTCTTTGAATTGTCTAGAAGAAAGATCAGAATACAAATATTTTTTATCCTTCAAACGCCTTTCAAAATTTGTTCCCGGCAATGAAATTGCAAGTTCTTTTCCTTCTTCTGCTTCGTCAACACTTTTTTTATCTAGCTGTAAGTCTTTTATTCTTGCAACTTGCTCTCCTTCATCATCAAAAACATTAATCCCCTTCTTAACTTTTCCAGACAAGACTCTAACTCCAAACACACTGGGATTTGAATTCCTAAAAACATAATTATGCAAAATCTCTAATTTAAAAACAGAAGCCAAAGACATTAATTTCTCTCTCTGAATTTCTTCTGCTTTTTCTTTTCTCCATTTTTGTAAATTTTCTATAAGCTTGTAAACAACTTTATCAGTCAAAATTTTAACTTTTCCTAAATCGCTTTCTTCAATATCTTCTGAAAAAGAAACATTAAATCCTACAACTACAGCATCAAGTTCATTTATTTCCAAGTTTGCCTTCGCATTTATCAAATCTGTCTTTCCAATAGGCCCGATTCCTGCTTTTACAACTTTAATATTTTCCTGTTTCAATAAAGTAAGCAAAGCCTCCAAACTTCCCAAACTATCTGCCTTCGCTATAATCCCTTCTTTATCCAATTTTATCTCCCCTGAAATTTCTTTTTTAAATTCTTTTTCAATTTTTTCTAAATCTCCTTTAACAACTTGAAAAGGCATTCCGCTTAGAATTTTCTGTTTCTCTGTTAAATGCAATTTTAATCCTGTTGCAGCATTCGCTTTCTTCTTACTTTTATACTTAAAACTTAATGGCTCAACTTCCTCTATTGCTCTGACTTTGCTTTTGATTACGCCTCCTTCTAAAGAAGCAATAGCAATCTCATCTCCTTCTTTTATCTCTCCATCAAATAAAATACTTTCAATTATCTCTCCACTTTTCTCTTTTTTAACTTCTAAAACAACTCCTTTTCCAATTCCTCCTAATTTCAATCTTTCTTTCAGATATTTTTGTGATAAGCCACATAAAACAAACAAAAGCTCTGAAATTCCTTCTTTTGTTTTAGCACTACAAGGAACAATCGCCACTTTTTTGCTAAAATCATTAATTTCATAATATAGTTCAGATTCAAATCCATGCTCTTGTAAAGCTCCTTGAAAAGTTAGAAGAGATTCGTCAAATTCCTGCCGAACATTTATTGCTTGGCTTTCAATGCTTTCTTTTATGCTCTCTTTTTTCTGCCATCCAGAAATTGTATCAACTTTATTCAATGCAACTAAAAAAGGAGTTTTAGAAGCTTTCAATATCTGCAAAACTTCTGCTGTTTGAGGTTTAATACCTTCTTTAATTGAAACAACTAAAATTGCCAAATCAGCCAAACTTCCTCCTCTTTTTCTTAAATTAGTAAATGCCGCATGTCCTGGAGTATCAATAAATAAAAATCCAGGAATATGAATTTTAAAACCGCTTTTATCAATTAATGGACATGCCTTCCTTATCTGTTCAAGAGGATATTTTGTAAAACTTATTTTTTGAGTTATTCCTCCAGCTTCTCCTTCCTGTATCTTGCTTCCTCTGAAGCAATCCAAAATACTCGTTTTTCCATGGTCAACATGCCCGGCTATAGTTACAATTGGCTGCCTTATTTTGCCTTCATTTTCCTTAACATTTTCGTTTGTCATATATATTCCTCTGTAACATTGTTTTTAAAGGTTAAGATATAAAAAAATACATGAGAGAAGATCATAGAGTAGAAGGAAACCTCAGATATGATCCAGAAAAAGATAAATTCGTATTTCAGTTAATTCCAAATGAAATCGTAGAATACAAAGGAAAAAAGTTTGAATTACAAGACCTATATTTAAACATTGGTCCTATTGAAAAAGCATATCACGGGATAAGAGATAGATTATTGACTGGGGAAGTAATTAAAACCAGCTTACCAAAACAAATGTTTAAGCATTTAGCACAAAGACACTTAGAAAAAACAGCAGAGAAAATAAAAAAAAGAAGATTAAGAGAAAATGGTGAAATAGAAGATATAGCTGCCGGTTTATATGAAGACCCAGAGCTTACAAGAGCAAGAAACGAAGATTCTTCAGACGGATTAGAGATACATCTTCCCGACTAAATCAAAATCACATAGCCTCTTCTTGAATATCATCAGAATCCAAATCACCTTTGTTTGCTCCGGAAGAGGTTCTTCCTTTTTGCCAAGAAGGTTTCTTTCCATTCAATGTTCCTTGATTTTCCCCCACAGGCAAATCCTTCATCAGCTCTTTTTCATCTATCGAATTTATCGCCTCTTTGAACTTAGAAAAATGCTCAATAGGAATTCTTGTCCCAGCTTTCGTAAAACCAGTGTATCTTTCTCCTCTGACAAACTCTCTTATCGTAACACCTCTTTTGCCCCCAAAATCATCAACTCTAATAATAATCTCTGTATCTGCGTTCTTCTGAATTTTATCAATGTCCTTCTCCATGCAAAACGAAAACCCTTGACATATATAAAGCTTAGTGTTATCTAAAGAGTTATAATAAAAAACCACATGATAAAAAGCATGATAACAGAAAGATACAAATCAAAACAACTAAAAATAGGAAAAATAAAACTAAAAAATCCTTTAATTTTAGCCCCTATGGTAGATGTAACTGATTCTGCTTATC
>CAZWLX010000063.1:0-4211 GCA_964634845.1 Candidatus Woesearchaeota archaeon
TCAAGCGCTCTTCTTGCATCCCCGTGCTCTCTTGCAGCATAGGCAGCACACTTTGCTATAACTCCTTCTTCTATGGCGTCGTGGCTAAACGCTTGAGCAGCTCTTTCTTTTAAAATATCCTGTAACTGCAAAGCATTGTAAGGAGGAAAAACAAGTTCCTCTTCTCCCAAGCTGCTCCTAACTCTTGGATCTAAGTGATCCATAAAAGTAAGACTATTACTTATTCCTATCAAACTTATCTGGGCATTCTTAAGTTCAGAATTTATCCTGGTTAAAGTATAAATAAAACTATCGTCTATCTTTTTTACAGCCTGATCAATTTCATCTAAAACAATAATAACAATTTGCTTCTGATTATCAATTAAATCTATAAATTTCTTGTAAACATGCTCTGTAGGAAGCCCTGTGGCTGGAATTTTTTCTCCTAATGAATTTATTAATTCTGCAATTATCCTATATTCTGTGTCTGCGACTTTTCTTAGCTTACAATTAACATATAAAAATTTTAAGTTTGTTTTCTCAGACTGCTTCATCCTTTCTAAAATTCTATTCCCAACATGTTGGACGCTAAGCGTCTTTCCGGTTCCGGTTTTTCCAAACAAAAACAAGTTGCTAACTTTTTCTCCCTTTAATGCAGGTGCAAGGACAGAAGCAACAGCCTCTATCTGTTTTGTTCGGTGTGGAATAGTCTCAGGAGTATAATTTGCCTGAAGCACGCCCTTATTTACAAACAAACTGTTTTCAGCATAATTATCAAATATTTGGTCTATCTTATCTATCATTTTCCTCTTTTTTGCATTCTCTTGAAACAATATTTCTTTAACCAACGCTCTATTATAAATCTATCTGTTCAACGCCCCTTATTTCCACTGGAACCGACGATAAAACCCTCGCGAAAACTTTATCTTAACTTTTAAATAACAAAAATCTCTCTGCCCCCTATTTCCAGTGGAAATAATATTTAAAACACTGAAAATAATCAATTATTTCTGTCAGATCAGTTAAATATTTCCAACTATTATTAAATATATTTATATTAACCGAACTAAATAATATATTATCTAATACTATATTTAATAATATATATAATATAATATAAATATTTAAAAATAAAAATTTAAAACACAATCTTCTCCACACACTATTTAAACATTTCTCAAGACTCCATACGAAACAAAGGGGACACACTTCCCAAACCCCAAGTTCGTATTAATGCATTATTCAAATCTTTCAAACCGAAATCAAAAATTCTCATGAAATAAACCCCGTTTCAATTATCTCATAAGAAAACATCAAAATCTTTAAATATCTCCCTTATCTCCATCTTCCATGGCTTTAGATAAAAAACCTCTTAAAGATATTCTCGGAAAGCAAATCGTAACAAAAGAAGGGAAAAGGTTAGGTCTTGTTAAAGACATTTCTTTTGAAACAAGAACAGGAGAATTGCTCCAGATAATTCTTAGAGACCCAACATCGTATACAAAAAACTTAAACCTGGAAGTATCTTCTTCAAAAGAGTTTCTAATTCCTTATAACACTATCATCGCTGTCGGAGACTTTGTGGTTGTTTCTGAAGAAGATTTAATGTAAATTCGAACAATAAAATTTAAAAAACCAGCTTATTAAGAATACTCATGCAAATAATAGGATTTAATTTCACAAAAATAAACGCAGAAAGATCTCAGATTCTTAAACGTTCAGGCATAAATACAAATATAGAATTCACAGATTTGGAAAAAGACAAAGTAGATTTCTTAAAAGAAGGAGAAGTAATCAAGCTATCCTTTTCTTTTTCAGTAAAATATGAATCTTCAGAAGAAAAAGACAAAAAAAAGTCAGAAGACCCGTCCGCATCAATTTCTTTTAAAGGAATGATAGTTTTATCCGTATCAAAAGAAGAGTCAAAAGACCTCCAAAAATCTTGGAAAAAGAAAGAGCTTCCCCCTGCCTTGCAAATTCCCCTTTACAATTTCATCTTAAAGAAATGCTCGACAAAAGCTCTTAATCTAGAAGAAGACCTAAATCTCCCCCCACACATTCCTGTCCCGCAAATTAAAGCAAAAGAAAAAGCCCAAGATTAACTTTCTTCTAACAATCCAATACTTCTTGCAAAACCTCTCACATCTCCTCTTTCGTTTATAGAAGAAAGTTCAATAGTTCCATCATTTGCAATTTTTCCTGTTTCTCCCTTAACAACAAATCTAACTTTAACTTTAATTCCTTGGTTTTCTAATATATAGTCTTCAGAAGTCTGTCCTATTGGATTTCTAGCAGGAGGCAAAGGGTCAGTCCTAATTAATTCTGGTAAAACAACATCTCCAGCATATTTGTCTCTAATTCTTTGTAAGGCTTCTAAAAATCTTACATCAGAAATTCTTTTATATCCATGTCTCTCGTCAACATCCCACATGCCCCCATCAAAATGCCCTGTTTCTTCGTCGTATCTTCCCCCAATAGCTGCTCCAGACGCAAACTTCATAGCTCTGGTCTCTATGTCCAATTCCATAAAAATTCTCCATTTCTCAAATTTAAAAACCTATCTATAGTTTTGTTTTAGAAAAATAAGCTCTTATTATAGTTCTTTAGCTTCCCAAGAATCCCAAAATCAAAAACCTTTAAATTTTCATTATCTTCTCCAAAGGCCCTTGCTCTTCAAGACGACCTATCCCTTCCTTCACATATCCCAATTCCACAAATTTCTCAAGAGGCATTGCAAAACAAGAACCAAGATAACCAATCCTAATTTCTCTAAAAAATTAATTTTCTCTAACTTTACTACTTAGAAAAATACAATTTATCCGAAATATTTATAAATGAAATTATCTCCGATTTTAACATGGAAACCGGCGAAACATTAAGAAAACTTAAAGCTCCCGGAACTCAAGTCGCTGCAGATGCCTTGATAAGGCCCCCTAATTATGTTTTCATCGGGGATATTACACAAGTCATGATAAGAGCCCACAAAGATTCTAACACAGGATTAATTAGAGATTTATACGAAGCAGTTGTTTTTCAACAAGTAAATTCTGCTCCAAGAACCAAACAAAACAAATCAAATGCTAGGGAATTCACTTTAGAAAATTTAGACTGGTTATCGCAATGTGCAGATGAATTCGACATTGCTTCAATAGGGGATGTAGGGAATATGCCCTTTGTACTTAACTGTATTAGAGATCCTCAACCAGAAGCAACTGGACCAATAAATCAGTTTTATAGGCGAAGTATGAATTATCAACCAGCAGCTAGTTCTCCTTCGAGGACGACTTAGCTCTTCCAACACACCTTCCAGTCCCCCAATTAAAACCAAAACAAGATAACCAATCCTAATTTCTCAACTTCTTCAACTTCCCAAAGTCCAAAACTCTGAATTTTTCTCTACCTTTTCCATCATCTCTTTTTAGATTCTTTTCTTCTTCACCTCCCAAACTATCAGAAACAACTTTCACATTAAATTTCCCAAGCTCAAAATTCCAAGCCAATCCTAAATCATTTTCTCTCGCATCTGTTCCTTCATTATAATCAACAAAACTTGGAACAATAATAACTTCTTTCGTATTCCCACTTCCTCTTCCTTTAACTTTATATTTCCCTATTAAAAAACACTTATACAATTCTTCTTTATTTTTATCTCTTAATCTAACTGCCGGATGCCCATGTCCTATTATCCACATCTTCACATCTTTTTCTTCTAACTCATCAAACCTCTTATTTCCATGGCAAAAACCAATTCCAGAAATAATATAACAATCTCTCACATATACATTCCTCTTTCCAGCAATATTTTTAATATAATTATCATGATTTCCTTTCACAACAATAATTTTTTTAACATTTTTTTCAATAAAATAATCAAACAATTCCAAAACATCATTCCATTCTTGCTTGTTTCCTTTACCAAAACCATGTTTAACATCTCCCAATAAAATAATCTCATTAACTTTTCTATCTTTCCCATCTTCCTTTTCTCTTCTCTTTAACTCCAAAAAAACAGAATCAAAATAATCAATCATCTCTGAAAACATTTTCCTTGTCACAAGTATCCCGGAATTATTCAACACCTCTTCATATCCTAAATGTAAATCTCCAACAACAAGTATGTTTTTTCTCTTTCCTTTCTCTTCTCCTTTAATAAACAAACATTTCCCAATGAATTCAATCATTTCCCCGCCCCCTTCATATGCAACTCATGCATCCTCTTTAAAAAAGCAACT
>CAZWLX010000064.1:0-4172 GCA_964634845.1 Candidatus Woesearchaeota archaeon
CTTGTTGTAAATACTGGCCATTTTTCATTTTCTTTCAATATCTGAATATCTTTAGAATAAACAATCTCACCTAAAAAGTCCAATCTTTTTTTTATATTATCAACTATTCCCAAGCTTAAATATGAACCATCTTTTGATTTATAATCCCAAAATGTTTCGCCTTCTCCTTTTCCAAAAATTTTTTCTCCTTGAACTTCTTCTGCAACAGCATGTGCAGAATAAATAAAATTAAAATTCTTATCTTTAAAATCCAGGTTATCTTTTTTAATAATTAAGTTATCCTTAACTTCTTTAACTAATATAAATGAATTTTCTTTAAAATCATCAGCTAAAACATATCCCTCATCTAAAAATAACTTTAAGTAATAATCTCCGTCATCAAACCTAAATTTCACTATCTCTCTAATGCTAAACTCCTTGCCCTTAATCATCAATCTTGAATTAATATTAATCTTCTCTCTAAAATCTTTGACATTCTTAACTTGAATACTTTGTTTTTCCCCAATTTCAAAATCAATCTCTGTCCCTTCACTTTTTCCAATCCAGTTTTCCTGCATTATTTTAATCCTGTTAGGCCAATCCAATTTTTCAATATCCCTCAAAAGCTCATCAGCATATCTTGTTGTCTCCAAAAACCATTGCTCTAATTGTTTTATTTCAACATCAGTATCTTTATGTCTCCAGCAACATCCATTATGCACTTGCTCATTAGCTAAAACACTTTGACATTTTTCACACCAATTAACATTTGCTTTCTTTCTATAAGCTAAACCTTTTTCAAGCATTTTCAAGAAAATCCACTGATTCCATTTGTAATATTCAGGATCATGACTATACAGCATTCTATCCCAATCATAACTCAATCCCAACTCTTTTTGCTGTTTTATAAAATTCTTAATTGCCTTTTCTGTAAATTTCTTTGGATGTTCTCCAGCTTTTATAGCTGCATTTTCAGCAGGCAACCCAAAACTATCATATCCCATTGGATAAAGAACATTAAATCCCTGCATTCTTTTAAATCTCGCATAAATATCCCCAACAGTATAATTAAAAGCATGCCCCATATGTAATCCAGATGCACTTGGATAAGGATACATCTCTAAAACATAAAATTTCTTTTTCCCATTCTTCTCAACAGCCTTAAACGCCTTTTTCTTCTCCCAAGCATTCTGCCATTTTTTCTCTATTTTAGAAAAATTAATCTCTGCCATAACAATCTCTAAGAAATAGTTAATTTAAACTTTCCTAAAACTCATCCTTCAAATTATCGAGCTTCCCCATTTTCTTTAATCTATCAACTTGAGGCCCTTTTCTATACTGATGAATAATATCTGCTTTTGAATCATCAAATTCCCATGGCTTAACAATAACAAAGTCCCCTGGACGAAGCCAAAATCTTCTCTTAAATCTTCCAGGAACTCTTGAATTTCTATTTTTTCCGTCAGAGCATTTTATATCCATTTTATTTCCCCCAAGCCTTTGAACAACTTTTCCGATATGCTCTCCTTTTCCAGGAAGCTTAACTCTGACAGGACCTTCTAATTGTCCTTCAGAAACTTGCCCTTCAGCTCCTTCTTCAACTACTTCTTCAAAATCTCCGAAATCCTTATCTTCATACAAATCTGCTTTGCTCGTTACCATTATTATCTCTATAAAAGTACATTTTTAAAGTCTTCTCTCTTAATATAAAAATGATAAAAGCAATATTATCTGCAAACAAAATCTATTCAACATCCCCTGAAGCGTTTTCTTTATATGAAAAATCGAGATTTGGAGAAAAAAAGGATAAAAAAATAGAATACTCTGTCATTGAAGCATTATATTTATTAAACCTGAATAAAATTAGCGTATTTAGAGGTTCAAAACAAATCGACTTTGAAATCTTGCTAAAGAGAATAAAAATCAAAGACAGAAAAATAGAAACCAAATTAACCGTGTTTTCAGATTTAAGAAAAAAAGGATACATTGTAAAAACAGCCCTAAAATTTGGCACAGAGTTTAGAATATACAATAAAGGAATTAAACCTGGCCAAGACCACGCTATCTGGCTTCTACAAACTTTCTCTGATTCTGAAAAACTAAGCTGGCATGACTTCTCTGCAAAAAACCGTGTTGCTCATTCAACAAGAAAAAAACTTCTTATAGCCCTGGTAGATGAAGAATCCTCGATAACATACTATGAAGTATCCTGGTTAAAACCATAAACCTACACAAATCTTTATATGTGAAGCTTCGCCAAGCGAACATTAAAGATTTGCCATCCAAATCTTTATAACTATCTTATTTTTCTTAGATTTATGTCTATCGACGTTCAATCTCTGAAGGATAACAAAGAGAAGATACTCTCCTTCCTAAAATTAAATGGGCCATCACTGACTATAAAAATAGCAAAGGCCATTGAAATTTCCCCGCTTTTTACCTCAGCATTTTTGGCAGAACTGCATAAAGAAGAAAAGCTAAAAATGTCTAATTTGAAAGTTGGTTCTTCTCCAATCTACTTTCTCCTAGGCCAAGAGCAAATGCTTGAAAAATATTCAGAACATTTAAATCAAAGAGAAAAAGAGGCGCTATCTCTTTTAAAACAATCAAAAATTTTAGAAGACCAAGTTCTCCCTCCTCCAATGAGGGTAGCCATAAGGTCTATAAGGGATTTTGCAATTCCTGTAAGAGCCCGTATAAACGAACAAACAAGATTATTTTGGAGATACTTCAGTCTAAAAGATGAAGAAGTAAAACCATTGTTAGAGAAAAAAATCTATCCTGCTCAAAAACAGGCATTTTCAGAACCAAAAGAGGAAATTCAAAAAGAAATAATCTCTTCTAAGTCTTCAAAGCAAATTCCTAAAAAAGAAATCACAATCCCTATCCAATTAAAAGAAAAACCAAAAAAAACAAAGGAGTACGAATTCCCAAACAGCGTAAGCTCTTACTTAGAAGGAAAAGAAATAGAGATTTTAGAGAAGATATCCGAAAAAAAGAAAGAGCTTACCGCAAAAATAAGAATTGATACTTTATTCGGAAAACAAACATACTATCTTATAGCCAAAGACAAGAAAAAAGTAACAGAGACGGACTTGGCCTTGGCTCTTCAAAAAGCTCAGGAAGAAAGAATGCCTGCCTTAGTTGTTTCCTCAGGAGAATTAGACAAAAAAGCTCAATCATATATAAAAGAATATCAAAACTTAATAAAATACGAGAAAACAAAATTCTAGTAAATATTATCAACAAATATCTTTAAATAGCCCAAAAATACAATTTAGACATGGGAAGAATAAAATCAACAATGATTAAAAAAACAGCGAAACAGCTGCTAGATGGTCCTAACAAGTTTAGTCAAGACTTTAATCATAATAAAAGACTATTAGGAAATACAATGCCTTCTAAACCGCTAAGAAATAAAATCGCAGGATATATCTCCAGATTATTAATGGCAAAACAAGCACAATAAAATTACTTTCTCTTTTTCAAAATCTTATCAATCTTTTTCTCAATCCTATCAACTCTTTTCTCCATTTCCTCTATAAGCTTAATTCTCTTTCTATTAATCACGAAATTAAAAATCTGAAAGACCAACCATAAAACAATTATTACTCCGAGAGCCTGAAGCCATTTTCCGATTTTGCCAAGCTCTAAAACAGTTCCTGCCAAAACATCTAAGCTCGTATTTGCCACTTCTTCTACAACCATTTTTTATCGTTCTCCTTAAACTGCAAAGATAACGAAACAAACTTTAAAAACCTCTCTTTTTATCTAACACTGGCTCTGTAGCTCAGTGGTAGAGCGATGCTCTCATGAAATCGAGCTTTGCTTGATTTGCTCACGAATCTCGATTTGTGACAGGCATAGGTCGAGAGTTCAATTCTCTCCAGAGCCATTCTGTTCACAAATAAGAATCACCCAACATAAAGCCCCTTCTTACCATCATCCTTTTTTCTAGGAAGTATATGAAAATGAACATGCCCAACAACTTGCCCGGCAGATTTACCATTATTTAAAACCAGATTAAAACCATCGGCATTATATTTTTCTTTCAAAGTTCTCCCAGTCTTTTGTAAAAACCTAACATAATTTCCAGAAGTTTCATTATCCAAATTCAAAAAAGTATCAATATGTTTTTTAGGTATGACTACAGTGTGCCCTTCTCCAGCAGGATTGATATCTGAGAAGGCAAG
>CAZWLX010000065.1:0-4150 GCA_964634845.1 Candidatus Woesearchaeota archaeon
AGATTCTATTGACATGATTATTGAAGAAAACTAAGAGTTAAAAGGTTAACGCCCCCATTAGATAATCGAATTAATGAGAGATTAGAGATTATAAGATTAATGATAATTGGTTTCCCAAATGACTACTTGGAGTTAATGAAAAAATTCTGGAAGATTATATAAATAATAATTTCTAAAGCATTGGATGGCTGGCGCTCGTGATACTGCAGACTATGAAAGGAGTGAAGAAGTTGCAATTAGAGATGGAAAAAGTGCTCTGGGGAAAGCTAGATGGCTTTCTTCTAGGAAAGTAAAACGCGCCTCTGGATTTTTCTTTGAATTGAGCCAAAATGACGCAGTGCATCCAGATTATTATGCCTTGCATTGTGTCGATGGTGTTGGAACTAAACTGTTCTTAAGTGCTTGGAGCGGAGATTATACATTGCAACCACAAGATGGAATTGCTATGAATGCAAACGATATGGCTACTGCAATCAGAGCTTATCCTGATTCCGTTAATCTTTATTTTGCGGTTCAGACGCCTGTTGAAGAACAGCACATGGGCGATATTATGAGTGGGTTTGTTAGAGCTCTTGAGCTAATAAGAGTTCCAAATGCTCCCTTTGAACCGAATATAGGAAAGATTGAAACAGCTTCTCTTGATGAAATGATCTCCTTAGGAGTTAAGGGAGAAGGATGGGATGTTGGAGTTGTTATGAATGGTTTCATTAGAAAAGGAGAAGTTCCTAAACTAGATCCAAAGCCAGGGAATGTTATTGTTGGTGTTTCTTCAACAGGACTTCATAGCAATGGATATACAGGGGCAAGACATGTTTTGCTGACATCTGAGGTAGAATATAGAGAAGAATGGAAACGCCAATATCGGGGAAGATTTAACCTTAATAGCAAGCCAAAGATATTAGAAGGACAAACTATTTTAGGAGCCTTGCAAACTCCGACCGCTATTTATCTTAGAAGCGTCGCATTAGTTGGACAGATGTTCGACTCTCGTGATATTTATGGAGTTAATATTACTGGGAACGGACTTCACAATTTTAACAGAGCTGGGAAAAATGTTTCTTTTGAAATTACAGAGCCATTAGAACCATTACCTATTCATAAGCTACTTGTTCAGGAATCTGGATGGGCTCCGACTACGGCTTACACAAAACAAAATATGGGGATGGGCTTTGCTCTTATCGCTCCTAGTTTAAGAACTGCTGAAGGGATTGTTAGACTAGTTAATCAGGAAAGTTCGCAGAGAGCAGCAGTTGTTGGTGAAGTCATGAAAAATTCTGGAAGAGAATTGAGAACAACTATTCACAAACCTTATGAAGGTCCTGCCATTAATTTTGTCGGATATTAATGCCTTGACAAGACTTGCCTTTTTTTTGTAGAAGATTTGTCTTTAGAAACTTTAGCCATGTGTTTCTCTGTCTTAGCGGTTTTTTCCGCTATTTTCTCTTTCGCCTCTGCTGTTGCTTTTTGCTTTTCTTTTTCGTCTATTTTTTCAGATTCTGTTTTCTCAAGTACTGGAGTTTGCTCTGTTGGCTCTGGTTTTGTAGAAGGTTTTTTACTTTCCTGGTGATTCTTTTGATTTCTTAATTTGGCGAATTTAATTTTATCTGGGATGTCTGCAAAATCAACAATTATTAAATCTTCTTTTTTAGAGACCTTTACTTTTATCTTTGTTGGGGGATTAAATTTTCCCCTGCTCCAAACATGATTATTGAAATAGGGATCTAATTTTATCTTGTTCAAGTTTCTATCACGAATTTTCATATGCCTTACAAGAAATCTTTTTATCTCTCTTATTGCGAGTCTTGTCCTATCATATCTCCTTCCCTTAAGATAAGCACGCTTAAGTGGAATAATGAATTCCTTTTCGTCTGATGATTTGCTATTGAGCTGTTTTTCTTCTGCCATTTTATCCTAGATACTGTTTCTTCTGCCTTCGTGGTTTAATCTTTAACTTTGTTCTTCTCCAATGACGCCTTTGCTTTGTTATTTGACTTGGGTGAATTCTCTTTCCTGCTCCAAACTTTCTTATGACTACCCAAAAAGGAGCCCATTTTGTTCTCCTTCCATGAACAGCTAATTTTACTTTTTTAGGATAATTTCTTGTCATTTTCTTTCTCCTTGCTTTCTATAATCTTAACTGATTCTAAGAACATCTTTCCTTTTTCTGTTAGCTTTCTTCCTGGTTTGCTTCCTGTTGCTTTTTCTAAAAGTCCTGCAGCTTCTCCTTGCTGTAAAATTACACGAATGATTTTCCCTCCGCCTTTTCTGAATTCCTCTGGTTTCATTCCTCTTTTTTTTCTTCCTCCGTATCTTGTTCTCAATCTTGAAACACCTACAACGCCCTTAAGATATATTTGTCTTAAAATAGATGCGGCCCTATTATACCAAAAATCTGGATTTGAAGTCGGACGTTGTTTATGTGTGGAGGTTTTGACTAGTAAGGCCCAATCTGGAACCTTGAATTCTTGGATAGATTTCAAAGCACTTGCTAAAGACTGATTATACTTTTCAGAGGGGATTGACCTTAGGTCTGTCATTTTTCAAATTAAAGGCATGCCTTTCGGCACTAGAAAGTCTCTAGAATCTAGGACTTTTACCTGAATTGTGAGAGAAAAAAAGGTATTTAAATCTATTGTCTAGAGCGCGTACTTCTTAGTTTATAACCTGTGGCAGAAACTATATCTTCTATAACTTCTTTTTGATTGTCTCTGTCTCCTGAAAGAGAAAGTCTTGCTTGTTCTCCATTTAAAGAACGTAAAGCGATAGTTACATTATGAAACCTTGAGTGAAAAATTTCAGTTATTCTTAGGGGACCTTTTTCGTCATCGTTTCTTAAATCGTAATGAGGTCCGGATACTTCTTCGTATTCTTGAGAATTATCTTGGAAAAAATCACCTAATCTGCCAAATCTAAAGGCAGGACTTTTATGATTTCCTCTTTTTCCCGCATCAACAATATATTCGCTTGGCATTTTCTTATTTATATAAATTAAAAGGGATTTAAATATTCTTATTGTTTGATGAGTATTATTGTGTAACCTATTATCTTGTAATTTGCTTTCTTATTTACAGAAGATTTTATTTTTTCGGCGATATCTTTAAGTTCTTCTTTATTTCTGCAACAGGATTTTAAAACATTTATACGAACGCGCTTATGAGTTTTAAGAGAATTGTTGATAGAAGTTATCACTCCAGAAGTTAAACCATTCTTTCCTAATTGAAATTTTGACTCTGTTGGCAATATCATTTGGTTAAGGCTATCTTTTTATTTTTACCCCTCCAGAAGGAAGAGCTTGTAAAATTTCCTCCTGCGAGAATTTTTCTCCTAATTCAAGAGCAATCTTGGAAAGCATTTGTTGTTTATCAATTGTTCCGGGAATTATTTTTAGCAAGGGTTTTTTATTTTCGAGAGTTGGTAATGGAACCGCTCTAAGTATTTTAAACTGAGTTGTAAAAGCCAATTCTAGATTGACGGTTTTATGATTAATAGGATGCATTACGCCCCATGTTCCTGTTTTCATTGTTTTTAATTTATATAATTGAGAAAGTGTAAATATATCAACTGTTGTTTTCTTTTTTCTAGAACGCCATTCTCTTGAGAAGCAGGCAGTAAAGATTGCGGATTCTCCTATATCTGATTTTTTTAGGGATTTTATATCTGCTAATATTACTGAAAAGGGACTCCCTGGAGAAGAAGTGTGTAAAACTAAATAATTTTTGCCAGATTTTTTCAAGTTTTTCAGAAGCTCTTCATTTTGCGAAGCTGATTTTCCTCCAACTACGAGTTTTCCAGAAGATGTGAAAAACCACTTATATTTTTTATACTCTTTAATTTCCATGAGAAAAGTACAGAGAGAGGGTATTTAAAATTACTCTTCTATCCTCAATATAAAGAAGTTTGTGTCGTAATCAGCACCGTCTTTCTTTACTATTATGTCGTAAGTTATAGAACACAGAGGCGAATCATCTGAAGGCTCTGCAACAATTATTCTTTCTTTTGGCTCTTCCCCTGGTAAGATAGGAATTGGGGAACTGCTTGCTCTTCCCAACCTAATAAATGATTCTGCTTTTTCTGCTGAAAGACCTCTACAGCCTTGCTCTACTTCTGATACACGCACAACATAAGTAAATTGTCCTGCCTGAGATTCTCC
>CAZWLX010000066.1:0-4095 GCA_964634845.1 Candidatus Woesearchaeota archaeon
TAATTTGTTTTCAACCCTTTTTAATAATACGGCATTTGTAGCAACAATAATAGAATTAGGGATTATTGTAACATTAGCACTGATTTCATTATTCAAAACACTTCCATCAAATATGCCAAGCCATCTAATCTCTCCAACAGTAGCATTGACAATTCTCAAGCTAAGATTCTGTTTATAACTCAAAAGCCCTCCTTCCAAAATCTTATTAGTAAAGTTCAAAGTCAAAAGTCCAGGAGCTCCTGTCCCAGACCCATTAAGAGTTATATTGAGATTTGTCAAATTAATTACATCGTCAGCAATATGAATATCTCCTCCTTTTTTGTTGGTTCCAGCTCCAACAGAGTAAATAGCATAAGAAAAGTTTAATATAGAAATATTTTCAATAGTTGTTGTTTCATTAGCATTATCTGCTGTAACAGAAGTAACAATTCCAATAGCCCCGTCAATTCCTCCAGTTAAATTGCTTCCATTCATATTAATAATAACATTCTGTGCTTGGACGCATAAACAAGCCTGTAATCCATTAAAAGTGCAAGCCCCGTATCCTGTACGATAACTTACAGTTGAGTTAAAAGCATATCTTCCAGCTTGTGTAATATTACCGCATTCATAAATACTTGTATTTTGCGTTTGCTCAAAAATAGCAAGACCTGTTAAAGAAGAATTATTAAATCCTAACCCAATCCCAAGCAGAATTAGCACGCCAACAACAACCAAGAGTATCTCTAGTTGCTTACTCCCCTCTTTTTTCATTTATTTTAGAAGCAAGAACTCTTTTTAAACTTTGCGTAGAAAAAATCATCCTGTATAAACAGGACCTACTTCTATTCCGCCAGACTTTGCATTCTTCAAATAATATTCTTCAATCTTTTTGTATCTCTTTGCACTTTCAGGACTTACGCTTGGTTTCATTTTTTTGAGAGCTTCATCAAAATCAATTTTTGTAACAACCTCTGCATTAATATCTCTTCTCAAAGCATTCATGCTGGATTCTCTAACCAAACTTTCTATATCTGCTCCGACAAATCCTTCTGTAAGTTTAACTAACTCTGATATCTTAACATCTTTAGCAAGAGGAGTGTTCTTTAAATGAACCTCAAAAATACTCTTCCTGCTTTCTGCGTCAGGAACATCAACTAAAATAATTCTGTCAAATCTTCCAGGCCTTAACAACGCTGGATCCAACATATCTGGTCTGTTCGTAGCTCCGATAACAGTAACGTCTTTCAAATCTTCTAATCCGTCCATTTCAGAAAGAAGCTGATTCAAAACTCTTTCAGTAACTTTCGTTCCAGCATCAATTCCACGTCTTCCTGCCAAAGAATCTATCTCATCAAAAAACACAACGCACGGAGCAACTTGTCTTGCTCTCTCAAAAACTTTTCTAACTCCTTCTTCACTTTTTCCTACCCACATGCTCAACAAACTAGGTCCTTTGACATGAATAAAATTACTCTCTGATTCTTTTGCAACAGCTTTAGCCAGCAAAGTTTTTCCTGTTCCAGGACTTCCATAAAGCAATATTCCTCTGGGAGCTCTGATACCAAGTCTCTTAAAACTCTCTGGATTTTTAATAGGCCACTCAACAGATTCTTTCAAAGCCTGCTTTGTCTTATCCAATCCTCCAATTTGTTCCCATCCAATATTCGGAGTCTCAACTAAAACTTCCCTCATAGCACTTGGTCTCACAATTCTCAATGCAGATTCAAAATCTTCTGGCTTTACAATCATCTTATCTAAAACTTCAGGAGGAATTGGCTCTTCCTGTTCTAACCTAAGCTCTGGTAAGAACTTCCTCAAAACATTCATTGCAGTTTCTTTTGTTAAAGCGTTTAAATCAGCTCCGACAAATCCATGAGTTTTCGCAGCGAGAGCTTTTAAGTCCACATTTTTGTTAAGAGGCATATCTCTTGTATGAATTTTCAAAATATTTAATCTGGCCTCTTTGTCTGGAACACTTATCCCTATTTCTCTGTCAAATCTTCCAGGACGCCTTAAAGCAGGGTCAAGAGAATTAATCCTGTTTGTAGCTCCGATAACAACAACTTTTCCTCTGCTCTTCAAACCATCCATCATTGTCAATATTTGAGAAACAACTCTCCTCTCTACTTCTCCTTGAACTTCTTCTCTCTTAGGTGCAATAGCATCTATCTCATCAATAAAAATAATGCTCGGAGCGTTTTTCTCAGCTTCTTCAAAAATATCTCTTATCTTTTTTTCTGACTCTCCGTAAAATTTGCTCATAATTTCAGGCCCATTTAACAATATAAAATTACTTTCTGTTTCATTAGCAACAGCCTTAGCCAGTAAAGTTTTTCCTGTTCCAGGAGGGCCATGTAAGATAACTCCTTTTGGAGGTTCTATACCTAACTTATCAAAAATTTCAGGATGTTTCAAGGGCAGTTCAACCATTTCCCTGACTTTTTTAACTTCTTCGCTTAATCCTCCAACATCTTCATATGTAACTTCAGGAACAACATCTTCTGAAACATCAATTGACTTAGAATTTAAAACTATTTCTGTATCTTCATTGATAAAGCACAATTGAGCAGGTTGTGTTGAAACAATAACAAACCTTAATTGATGAAATCCTCCAAATCCTCCGAAGTTTTGTCCAAACAAATCTTGTAAATCTCCAAATATATCTGGAAATCCTTCAGACATTAATTCTTTTCTTCTTTGGACACCACCAAATGCAAGAATATCTCCTTTATTAACAGGTCTTCCTAACAACCCATGTTTAAGCATCTCAGGATCTCCTTGAACTTGCACACCAGACTGAGCAGGAGCAATTACAACTTTTTTTGCAGGCCGAACATTAGCTTTTGCAACGCGCACTTGCTCTCCGACTCCTGTTCTTGCATTTCTTCTAATCAAACCGTCAATTCTAATTATTTTTTCTCCGACATCTGCAGGATAAGCCCTGTCAACAATCGCAACTGTTTCTCTGTCTCCTTTAATAGAAATGATATCTCCTCTGCTCAACCCAAGAGCTTTCATTAAATTGGGATCTATTCTGGCAACACCCTTATAAACATCATCTTGCAAAGCTTCCACAACTTTTAATCCAAATCCTTCTTGTTTTGCCATTTTATCTCATCTCCCTCATCTTTCACCTTCCCAAACTTTTCTCCAAGGTCTTCTCTCAAAATCTTCATCTCCAAAATGAACACTTAATGTCCCAAAATCCTCAAAGCACAACCTAACTCTGTCCATCTCACTTTCCATATCCCTATGAACTTCATTAATAAAATCAACTATTTCCTTCGGGATACTTATCGCGTGACTATTCCCTACAACTCTTAATTTAACATGGAAATTCTTTCCTTTCAAATCTTTATAATGCTCCATAGCGTTAATATCTGCAGGATGAATAATCTCTTCTCCGCATTTATTACATTTAATAGCTCTTAATTCAAATCCTTTTTTATCCACAATTACTTTCTGCATCTCCTCATTGCACTTCGGACATAAAACCTTGGCGTCAAATATATCTGTCATCGTGTATACATAAGCATATACACCAACTATTTAAATATTTCTATTTTCGGTAAAATTTAAAAAACTCCTTTTCCTTACTCTCTTATGAACCCCTATGAACTAGGAAGAGCTTGCCGAGTAGTATATCAAACATTAAGGCAAGAACTAGGAAAAGTAAAAAGTGCTGCGATTGACCTTTTTGTGATAAACACTCCCCCATACAACAAGCTTAAGACACAATTAAAAGCTCAATAAGAAAAAGCTTCTGGCATAGAAGCTGAATTAGTAAACGCAGACTCCTCTCTGAAAAGAAGAAAGTCTGCTCTACAAACTCTAGGAAACAGATTAAGAAGATACAGAGAAGAAAGCCAAAAAGAAATTGATGAACTAACAAAAAGAGTACATAGACAATCAGGTTTGCTAGCAAAGGCTGATGAAGATGTTCAACTAGCTACATCTGAATTAAGAAAAGCAGAAATATTAATAAGAAATCTACAGATTAGAAGAGAGACAGATGCTGCGGCAGTTCTCTTCAACTATTTAGAATCTCAAGAACTTCCGGTTCCAGTAGCAGTATATGCTAGAAAAGAAGACAGGTTTGATACATGGGGAACA
>CAZWLX010000067.1:0-4089 GCA_964634845.1 Candidatus Woesearchaeota archaeon
TATCCTTCTTTTTTCTCCCCTGCTCAAAAAAGGAATGCTTGCTTTTTTGTACATTTCTTTTGCGTCTTTAAATAAAGAATAAGGATGTGTATTAGTCAACTTTCCGATTTGGGGGATACTCATCGAAGGATTTTTTCTAAGCAAAGCCATTATTTTATCTTTCTTTAAATTAGCGCTTCTTTTTATCAACTTTCTATAACTCTCCCTCGGATATTTAACTCCGGCAGCATCAAACATTTTCTTTGTATTTTTAAATAAAGTCAAAAAATTAATTTTTGTATCCCTTATTATAATATGTCCTCCAGCCTCTGGATTTTTTCTAATATAATCTATAATAATCTTTCTTTTCTCGTCCTTTGTTTTAAATTTAAGAGTTCTTGGCTTAGGAACTTCTGCATCTTCATAAGCCTCATCTATCCCACCAGGATAAACCTTATTTATTTTTGTATGGGTTTTAATTTTTATTTCCTTAAACGTAGCTCTTGGATTATTCCTAAGATAATTACGAATAATTTCTTTCCTGTTCTCTAAATCAACATATGGTTTTTGCATAACTATTTCAGTATAGGGTGATATTTATACTTTGCCATTTAACTACGAATCCTAAAAGACCTAACAAAATACAAGGTTTTAAGCTTTTCCTAATAAATAAATAGCCATGGTCAAAGATTCCGATAGGAATCTTTATAAAATAGCTCCGACTAAATTAAATATGGCAAAAAAGAGGAAGAAGAACAATTATAGTAAAACAAGTTCTAATAGGTCTTCTGGAAACATGACGAAAGAAATAGCTTCTAATTTAGTTGAATTGCAAAAAGTCCATGCAAATCTGGCAGAGAAATTTGACAATTTGGCAAAACAAATATCCTCTCTGTTAAACTTATTTGAGATGGCTGCAAGAAGTCTTTCAAAACATCCTGCGATACAATCTTCTGAAAAAGACAGAGAATTCCTGGACAAGATAGATAAACTCCTGGAACAAAATAAAACAATTGCAAAAGGTTTAACATTGATGGAAGGAAAGGTAAAAGAGAGGCTGCAATACTCTCCTCCTTCATTCAGCGAAGAAAAAATTGCGTCAACTCCGTCGGGAAGACCGCTTCCAAAATTCTAACAAAATGATAAGAGCATCTCCAGAAGAATTCTTCATAACAGAACTTGTAAAATACATGATATTAAACTCTAAACCTGCAGAAGTGAGACCTCCTATAACTTCTATCTCGCTTGAGAGCGACATCCCAGAAAAACTTGAAACACCTAAATATATAACCTTACCTTCATACAATCCAAGAAAGAGAAGACAAGAGATAATTACTCCCTTACAAGGAAATCCTATCCAGCAAATATATAAAACTCAGCAATATGTCCAAAAACCTCAAAAGATAATTAACTCACCTTATGAAACGATTCTGGAAATTTTAAGAAACCCTGCAGTAATTGGTGTAGAATGCCCTGGTCCTGGGAAATATCTTTTATTAAACAGGTCAGGATTAGTAAAACCAGCTCCGATCTCCCTAACAAAAGAACAAATAGATTCAATTATTAAAAACATCTCAAATCAAACAAGAATCCCTGCAATACCTGGTTTATTCAAAGCTGCATTTGATAACTTTATAATCAGCGCAGTAGTTTCAGACTTCGTTGGAACAAGATTCGTCATTCAAAAAAAGAATCCTTTTCAGCAAAATTTCCAATTAGGATAATTGAGCCTTCAACTTTCTAAGAACTTCCTTTTTCTCCATTCTATCCTCAAATCTAAACCAACTGCGATACCTAATCAATCTATAAACTCCAAATACTATCGCAAGAACAACTAAGATATAAATAACCCATTTAGCAATTCCTTGTGAAGAAACAATGCTTCTTCTCACAAAAGAAATCAACCCTTCTTCCAAGCACTCTTTACAATCTCCTCCACAATCAATTCCCTCTTCTGTCTCATCTTTAACAGTATTATAACAACTCTCTGGATATTTTGGTGCAGATTGAACAAACCTGATATCTAAATCTTCTCCATCACTCCAAGATTTAGCATCTATCACCCAAGAAGGATTTCCACTAGCCTTATTATAAACAACTAAAGAGTTTCCTCCAAATCCAGCTCCTCCTCCGCCTCCTCCGCCCCCTCCAGTATCTCCATCAGTCCCGCCACTGGTTCCAGTATTAACTTTTGCAACAGGACAAGAAGGCACTGGATCAACATTATTTAAAACACCGTCAACACACTCTCGAATAACAATCGTGCTTCCATCAGAGCAAGTCACAGTTTCATCGCTTTCACATAATACAGGACAATTATTATTAGTAATAACCAATCCTGCAGGAGTACATTCCCTGAAAACAACTTCGCTTCCATCTCCACATAATTGAGTAATATCTTGCGTGCAATCAGTAACAATAGGGCATTCATTATTAGTATCTACTAAACCAATTTCAGTACATTCTTGCACAACAATTACACTTCCATCGCTACAAGTTTGTGTGACATCATTTTCACATAAAGCAGGGCATACATTTCCTGTATCTGCCCATTCTCCTGCATTGCATTCTCTTGAAACTATTTCTGTAACTCCATCAGAGCACTGCAATCTCTCTACATCTCCTTCATTACAATCAATCTCTATTTCTACAGCACCACAATCAGCAGAACAAATATTAACATCTTCCAAATCCTGACAAATTCCATCTCCACAAACAACAACTTCTATTTCTGTTTGAACAGTACATTGTTCTGTTTCATAATAAGAAGAAGCACAATCATTAACTTCAACGCAATATCCTGTTTTCCTATTTCCAGCCATAGATGCTTCTTCTAACAGCAAAATATCCCCTGCATCTATATCTAAATAATTACACATTTCTTCAATAGGAGTGCATTCAAATTGAGGAACATAATCTTCTCCACATTCTGAATCATCAATAACATCTAAGTCCTCAACCACACATCCATTTGCAATTTCTTCTTCAGTACATCTAACAGGAACGCAAACTCCTTCATAGTCAACATCAATTCCTGCTACTTCTGCCTCGCAACTATTGCTATAAGTCTCTCCGTCAAAACCACAAACAGGATCATAAACTTGAGGACAAACAGGTATAACAACTTCTGCTCCTGACAAAGTATATTCACCTGCTCCTTGAATTCTGAACTCCAACTCTCCATCTAACAAACTCACAACATCACAATCAACACATTCCTGCCCATCTTTTAATATGCTAATTTCCTCCAATGTTCCTTCAATACCATAAAAAATCAGACTTTTATCTGAAGGCACTTTTTTAACATTATATGTCCAATCTTTATTCACAGCCTTGATTTTATTTCCAGTAGCAGATACTCCATCAAAAACAAACTCATTACCTTTCTTTCCAGTCAATTCACTAACATGAATTAAATTATCTCTTGAGTCTCCTCTAATAACAACTCCAATATCTCTATAATCTGTTATTTTAAAACCTTCAAAAACAGAATTCTGTGCTCCATTTAATAATAACCCATATTCTTTAGCATTTTTTATTTCTACATCTTCAAAAGTATTGAAATTAGCATTAGAAGATAAAACAATTCCCCTCGGACAACTATCAATTAAAACATTCTCAACAACAACATTATCAGCTCCCGAGAGCCAAATTCCATTATTCTCTGTGCAATCATAAATCTGCACATCTTTTATAATTCCAAACATTTTATTCCTTGTAAATTTAATTCCGCTTTCAGCATTTCTTATTTCTGCATTTTCAACTCTTGTTCTTAATGCATCACTTAAAATTCCAATTCCACCGTTCCTCTCAAAACCAAACCCATCTATCTTTACATTTTTCAATAAAGAATCATCAGCACCCTTTTTAACCCAAATCCCATAATGCGCATTTCTATCATCTCCGCTAAATATTGTTTTTCCGTTTCCATCAAAAACAATATTCTTCTTTTCAATTTGAAAACACTTGTCATCAATATCATAAACTCCATTATCATCACTCCAAGAAACATCATTCTGCAAAACATAAGTTGCTCCTTCCACATCCAATTTCCCGCAATGGGTAATAGGAATTATCTCTCCTTCGGCAGCTCCAACAAAATTCATAATG
>CAZWLX010000068.1:0-4075 GCA_964634845.1 Candidatus Woesearchaeota archaeon
TCTGGATTAGGAGAGCCTATTGACCAAGGTATTGAGGAAGAGCAGGTAATTGCAACCCCTTCTGGAGAAGTAAGAAATTTTAATGGGCAGGAAATAAGATTTTCTATTCCTCTGGAATTTGTGACAAATATAAGAGTAGATACTAATAAAGATATTAATGATTTTGCAGGTAAATCATTATATTTCTCTGGAGAAAACCAGGCAGTTATTCAGGAGCTAAGAAATACTATTGGATTATATGCTACTAGAGTTCAAGAGGCTTGTTACGGACCTTGTAAAGAGGATTTGCCTGAGATATCTTGCAATGGCGGAGAAAATTTAATTGTGTGGAAATCCGGAGAGAGTAAAATCTATGAAGATAAAAATTGCATATTTATCGACGGGGATTTGAGAGCGGTTGATGCTTTTCTATACAAAGTGTTTGGATTTAACTAAGAAAAAGGTTTTTAAACTTGATATCTCATAAATTTAAATGGCTAAAAGAAAAGTTAGAAAGTCTGAAAATCAAAAGTTTGATTTTAAAAGAGATTATAGGAAAAACAAAGAGCTTTATTGGATAATCGGGACAATGGCAGGATTATTAATTTTGTTCTTTATATTTAGTTATATTTTTCAGAGCATAGGTAAGTTTGAATATGAAGGCATAGCATTTACAAAAGAGAAATTTGGAGAGATTCCTGTTTTTCACCATTACTATCTTTTTAAAAATACAGAAGGAGAGATAGTTAAATACAATTTATATCTTAGAATAGACCCAAGGACAAATAATGTGCCAATAGAACCTGGGATTGAATTTCCTGTAGGAAAATTTGCTTACATAAGTATTAACTCTACAGGATTAAGCGAGTGCGAGTATGCTAGTGCAGGTGTTGCTAGTGTGGCTTCTTTTTTAGCAAATAATGATATAAAAGTTAAAGGAGCTATCCCTGATAAAGAAGAAGCAGAAGAGAAAAATATTGAATATGCTACTTGTGGGTTTCCAGAACAAAGAACAGTTGTTTTGATACAGTCTGGAGAGAAAACAGAGGTAACTAAGCAAGGGGAAATGTGTCATGTTATTTCTATAAATAATTGCGAGGTCCTTGAAGCTACTGAAAAGTTTATTGTCCAAGCATTGAAAGAAGCTAGGCAAAGAGCTGAAGATGCTAACGCTAAATAGAGAGTTTTAACTACAATAATTCTTAAAAGCTCTTAAATTTTCCATAGGTAATGTCGGTTATAACTGCCTTAGAAGGTTGTTTGTCAAAAGATGAACTAGAGATAGAAGCGAGAAGAATTCAAGAAAGATTTCCTGAGACAGTAAGGAGTTATCTAGGCAAGAAGAATCCTGCTAAATATGATATCAAGACTTCTGTTTCCGAGCCTGGAACAATTTTAATTGAGGAAGTTTCTCAAGGAACAATAAGAGTTGAGACAGCAGGAAATTGGAATAAAAGATATTGGGAAGAACATGCGCATTTTCAAATTGCTCGGTTATACCCAATGCACCATCTTGCTTTAATAGAAAGGCCATGGGTTATGAAACTTCTTGCAGGAAAGAGAAAACTTCATTCCCTAGGATATGTTCCTTTGAGAAGAAGAGAAGATTGGTTGGGGGAGATAACAAAGAAAGATGAAGAGCATTTAATAAGATTGCTAAGAGACCCTTATCTCTCGCTTAGGGCTGCAGACCCTAGAGCATTAGCTATTTTAGATAATTTGTTGAAGAATATAAACAGTGATGTTCAAAGTTTAACCTTTGCAGAGTACATTCCAAGACACAATAAAATAGAAATGAGTGGAGATTATGGTGAGCTTCACATTGATTTTGAGAAATTTGTGGGACCTGTGAAAAGATTAGTTGATGCTCCGCCTGAATTGGCTGCGCAAAGATTAGAAGGGCTATGTAAAGGACTTCCATTCACAACGTCAATTTTACTAACTTCAATAGTTCAAACAAACAAAGGAAAAAGGCATATTCCTATGATAGACTTTATAGCAGGACGAGAATCACAGACAGAAGAATTAATAAGAGAGCTTTCAATTCCAGGTATGCTTGTAAACTCTGGACAATCTTATCATTTTTATGGTTATGAATTATTTAATGAAATTGAGTGGAGAACGTTTACAGATGAGTTAAAAGGAAGATTTTGCCGAGGAGTGGATAATAATTGGGCATCTTTTTCATTATTGCAAGGATTTTCTATGTTAAGATTAGTTCCTGGGAAAGGTAAGCTATACCAGCCTTGTATTGTCCCCGGATATAAGCCTGTAGCTCCGAATACAGAGACAGATTATTCAGAATTTAGAAGAGTGGCTTAATTTCTCTTGTTTTTTCTTTTATATTTCTTATAAATCAGATAAACCAAAATAACGGCTAAAGAGAATGTTATTAAAAGACCGACGATGAGAGAGAGATTTGATTCTATTAATGCTTGATTATCTCCGAATAAATATCCAAGATAAATTAAAATAAAAGACCATATTCCTGCTCCGAGAGATGTATAGAAACTAAACTTTGCGAGGTTCATTCTCGCAAATCCTGCTGGAAGAGAAATAAGCTGCCTTATAGTAGGGATTAAACGGCCTATGAAAGTTGTTATCTCCCCATGTTTAGCAAAATATTGCTCTGATTTTTTTACACTGACTTTGCTGAGAAAAAAGAATTTTCCGTATTTTGATATAAGAAAATCTGCTGTTGCCCTTCCTAAATAAAGAGCTAAATAATAATTAATTAAAGCTCCTACAAGACTTCCTAATATTCCGGCTATTAAAACAAGAGAGAACAGCATTTCTCCTCTTTGAACTAAAACTCCTGCAGGGATAAGAACAACTTCGCTGGGGAAAGGTATGAAAGAAGATTCTACAACCATTAAAAGAAAAATACCGATATAATCCAAGGTGCCTACAGAATTGATAAAAAATTCTATTATTATGCTAAGTATATCTGATGACATTTATTTTTTCCTTTTTTTGTGTTTAAAAGTGTTTTTAGTTATTGCTTTAAAGTCTGTGTAGATTGGTATTTCCCTTATTTTGAAGATATAAACATTTGCAAACCATAGCAAAATCACAAGTACTGTTGAACCAGCATACCAAGTAAGATTGTGAGCGAGGTCAAAATACTCATATCCTTCTAATAGTAAAAATGAGAAGAGGATTATCCTCGCTATGTTTAAAATTAGAAAAGATGCAAAAAGAAAGAATATGCTTTTTATTCGTTTAATAGAGTTCATAGGCGTTGTTAAATTTAAGATTAGCAATAAGTAATATGCAGACCCTGCTATGCAGGCAGGAATTAATTCTATTCCCTGACCTTCAAGCATGATAAGTGAAGAAGTAACTAAATCTGCTCCTTTTACTAAATATAAGATAAAAAAAACAGGATAAACTGTAAGAGGAGTGAAGACTAAGTAGAATAAATCTAACCTTGGGAAGGCTACTAACAATAAGACTATATATCTTAACAAGACAATTAATGATTGTTGTTTGTTCATTCAAGAATGTATGAATATGAACTTAAAAAGATTTAGGACTTATCTTCTTGACAAACTAACAGCTACAATTATAATCAAGACTATAAGAACAACATTGATTATTCCGATTGCCCAAAGCAAAGTATTGTCTCCAAAGGAAAATCCTCCAGACTTCTGAGGAGCTTCAACAGTAACAACTACTTCTCTTGTTTCTATATTGCTTCCAGATTGAACTCTAATAGTAAATCTTTGCTGTCCGCTTGCATCTTCATTTGGTGTGAATCTGAATAAGACATCTTTTGATTGCTGGGAACCAAGATTCACTACTCTTTCAGAGATTGAGTTTAGAGTTGCCCATGATTCAAATCCTGTTGCATCTATGGCAAAATCTTTTGAAGAGTCAGCTAAATTCCTAATTGTTGACCTTATTACTAGTTCTTCTCCTGCTCTGGCAGCTGATTCTAAAGAAGCTGTAATTGAAACTGATCCGGTTGTTCCTGTATTTGTTGTGCCACAACCTATTACATTTAATGTGCTTGTTGTTTCTTCATCAGAGCTTTCTCTATAAGAATCTGAGGAATCTCTATAATCATATTCCGCAGATAATTCTAAAGTGTGAA
>CAZWLX010000069.1:0-4059 GCA_964634845.1 Candidatus Woesearchaeota archaeon
TAGAGGTTTTACTCTGCAGATATACTGTTGCTGATGGAAACAAAAGAAAAACCCTTGAAGATTCAGAAATGTTCGGAAATATTTTTTAGTTCTTAAGGGAAACTTTAAAAGCTCTTTTTTGTATTTAATTTTGTGCCCGGATGGCACAATGGTACTGCGCTAGTCTTGAGAACTAGTTTCCTTCGGGATATCCCGGTTCGATTCCGGGTCCGGGCGTTCCTCGGAATCGAAGTGCTCACAGAACAAGTTCCGTGGCAACTTCAACTCTAAAGAGATTGAAGTATTCCGGGTGTGGGCGTATTTTCTGATTATCTGTCTAATTGCTGTTTCTTCTTGGCTTTTTCTCTTTCAAACTTATCAATCTCTTTTGTGTAATAATCGACTAAAACAGCATTGCCCATTTCTTCTGCAATTTTTCTCTTTTCTTCATGAATCCTTTTCTGTTCTTCTAAAGATTCAATTCCCTTCTCAAGCCTTTTTTCTCTTTTTACCATATTTTAATAAATTTAATTCTTTATTTAACAATTCCAATAGAGAATAAATATCTTTAACCTTTATTTTACCTTTTATTTTAACTTCGTTCTTGGAATTGTTATATGCTTCATAAATTGAGTTAAAACTTATTTCTGGAAGCTCTTTTTTTACCCATTCTTTTAAGTATTTATTAGTATAAATTGTGCCATTCAACAGACATTTTATTATAAATGCTCCTCTTAATCTTAAAATAGTTGAATAAACAACTGCCTCTCCAGAAAGAAATTCTCCTTTTTCCGTTTCCAAAAATTTTTCATTTATTTTTATTATTCTTTCAGAATCTTCAAAAAATGCCTTGAAATCTTTGAGTTGAGGATGATATTTTGATTTGAGTTCTTCTAATAGCTGCGAGTTTATTATTGGTTTTGCCTCAGCAAATATGGAATAGATAAGTATGGGTTCCAATCCGATTGCTTTTTTTATATCTTTTTTCTCAAGGCAGATAATTTCAAATCCTTTTTCTTTAATTTTTAACTTTTTGTCAATTATTATAAATAAATCTACATCTGAATTTTTTGTTTGTTCTTCTCTTGCATAACTTCCATAGAGATAAGCTCCGACTACTGAATTTAAATAAGGCTCTAAAACTTGCATTATTCTTTCTTTTAGACTTTTTCTCTGCTGTCTAATTATAACTATCTCTTCTCCAGCCCATTCCTTTGGCACAAATATGTGTGCTCCGTTTCCAAAGTTTTTTGCTATTCTTTTTAATTGCTCTGCTTTTATCATGTATATACTAAGTATATACGTATTTATAAGGCTTTTGCTGAAGAATTTTTGTTATGGGCGTATACAACTTCTTTAGAATCCGAACAAATCTCTCCAGAAATTTCCAAGACCCTTTGTTGTTTTGAGTCTTGCTTTTTTTTCAGAATTTCCTATAGGAACTGCTTCATATTTTATTTCTGGTTTTGTGCGTAATGCAGGAGCTTCCTGAGCTAATTCTAAATCTGCCCTTTGAAGAGCTTTTTCTACTTCTAGTTTAGAATATCCCTGATCAATTAGAGCCCATCTTAAAGATTCTTTTGTGTATCCTTTTTTTAGATTATTCTTTATGTAAGAAACTATTTCATCCATGAAAGCAGGATTTCTTTTCATATTAACTCCTAAATAAGCTTCCAAGACTTTTATCTCGGTATGCTTTTATTAATGTAATAAAGTAGGATAATACCAATGGGCCAATTATTATTCCTAGTATTCCAAATATGAATAATCCTCCAATCATCCCGATAAATATAACTATTGCTGAGACTTCTGATCTTTTAGAAATCATGTAAGTTCTTAAAATGCTCTCAACTAAAAATGTAACTATTACGATGTTAAATGCTAAGTAACCTGCTGCTAAAACAGGACTTTCTGTTGCAAATAAATAAATTGTAACAGGTACATAAACAAAACCAGGACCAATAACCGGAATTATCCCGAGCACTATTGCTGCGAGAGTTAAAACCAGTGGATTTGGAACGCCGAATAAAATTAATCCTATCCCTGCTACAATACCTTGCAAGATACCGTTAATAACTTGCCCATATATTATAGAATCGGTTATGGCTTTAAATTGGTTAGTCAAGGATCTTTCCTGAAATTTATTAAATGGAGAGATTTCTGTTGCAAATTGTTTCAAGCGCTCCCAATCTCTAAGTGTAAAGAAGAAAACAAATCCTATTAGAAATGCGTGAAGGATAATTGTGGGGAATTCTAAGAACAATTTAACAAGAAGATTTAAAATTCCAGAGGTTATCTGACTAACAAAACTATCAAAAGTTGTAGTCGTTTGAACTATAAACTGGTCTGTAGCTGTTGGAAATAGAGTTGTGATAAACCCTGACAGGTCAAGACCCTGAAACGAGACAAACATCTGGAAAACTTGCTGAACAAGAATAGGAGTTAAAAACCATAAGGGCAAGAAGATGATCAATACCACTAACAAAGTAACTATTGCTGCTGACACTCCTCTTCTTCTGACTCTGACTAAGATCCTTGAATAAATTGGATAAAAGACATATGCAAGAATAAGACCTCCTATAATTGAGAGAAGAACAGGCCTTAATAAGAGAAAAACTAAGACTGCCAAAAGCACTCCTAATCCGATTACTACTAATTTGTTTATGTCCTTTTCATTTAATTCCATTTTAATATTGAGAGGATTATATTTATAAACCTATAGTGAAAGATATAAACTATTTGCTAACGAGTCGACAACTGATTTGGAAAGCATGGAAGTTGTTGCCTGTAATTAAAAAAGGTTTATAAATGAAAAAATTTTACTGAAGATATGGAAAACATTATTAGAAAAATTTCTGAGAAGAGATTTGATAATTCGGTTCATGACGATTTAGTCAGGTTTAGTAAAGGAATTTTTGATAATAGATATTTACTTGAGGCTAAAAAACAAAAAGACAAATGGAGCATAAAAACCAGCGCAGAGTTTTCTAATTTCCTTGTTAGAAGATGTCTTGAGAAAAATCCTAGAAGTATAGATATTAAAGGCGTTATTGTTTCTACATTTGACCTTGCTTCTGAAATGAAATTCCCTGTTGAAAATGTGAAAAAATACATGGGAATACAGCAAGCAATTATAAACACAACTGCAAATGCTTCGGATATTATTGAGCTAATGGAAAAATACCCGAGAGTTCATTTTGGATTGAGTTTTATTTTAGAAGGATATGAATTAAAAATAAAAGCAAAGGCTCCAAAATCTGGCAAGCCAGGGAAGAAAGGCGAAGATGAAGCTCCTAAAGCTGATTTTTGTTCTTTGAAGACTTCTGATAAAGAAATAATAAAAGACTTGTTTTTTGATTTACATGATTTTAGCGAGGTAAAAATAAACCATACAATTATAATTGAAAAAATAGAAATTCCTAAAGGCGAAACTAATCCGATAAAGATGAGGGAAAATTCAATTAGAGAAGGAAAAATTATCAGAAAAATTGATGTTGATGGGAAGAAGAGCGAGAAGGAATATGAGTTTAGGGCTTAATATTCAATTCCCTTTCTCGCGATAATGCCTTTGTCATAAGGATGCTTGAGCTTTTTGATTTCTGTGACTAAATCACAATGCTGAAAAATATTTGGAAAAGGAATATGGCTTCCTGTAAGAATTAATTCTTTGTTTTTTGGTTTGGAATTTATTAGATTGATGACTTTATTTTCATCTAATAATTTTAACTGGACAGCATAAAGAATTTCATCTGCAATTATTATATCATAATCTGGATTGTTAAGAGCTAATTGAAGATGATTGAAGGCATCATTTACTGCATCAAAATGTTCTTGTTTCGGTTTACCGATTATCCAAGTTCCTGCTCCAAATCTCTTATAAGAGAAATTAGGGAATTTGCTTAAAGAAATGATTTCTCCAGGCATTTCTATTTCATAGTCTTGAGCACCATTTTTCATGAATTGTATTAAATGGACATTATAATTTGAGCCGAGAGCTCTTATTGCTGTTCCTAAAGCAGAAGTTGTTTTACCTTTTCCATTTCCGTAAAATACTTGTGTTTGACCTAAATGGGATTTGTC
>CAZWLX010000070.1:0-3525 GCA_964634845.1 Candidatus Woesearchaeota archaeon
ATCTTCCCTTATTTTTGAGACAATGAATTCTAAAATACCAAAAAATTTCTTAAGGAAAAAGCTGAAAAACGGCATGACCTTGCTATTCGAATCCCGCAATCTGCCTGTTGTGTCTCTCTCTATAACAAATAGGTTTGGCTCAGCATTTGAGTCGCCTGAGATAAAAGGAATAGCCCATTTCATAGAGCACCTTGTCTTCACAGGAACTAAGACTCGTTCTCATGAACAAATATCCAGAGAAATAGAGAAAAAAGGAGGAATTCTAAACGCATTCACAGGAACAGAAGCAACTTCCTTCTGGGTAAAACTTCCTTCAGAACACTTCCTAAAGGGCCTAGAAATTCTTTCAGACATGCTTCTTAATCCAACTTTCAATAACAAAAAATTTGAAAAAGAAAAAAAAGTAATATTAGAAGAAATAAAAATGTATAATGATGATCCCCACTCTGCAGCATACATCGCTGCAATTAGTTCCCTCTACAAGACACCTTTCGGCGACTGGACACTGGGAACAGAAAAAACAATTTCCTCGTTAAAAAGAAATCAAGTATACAAATATTACAAAGAAAACTACAATCCAAAGAATTATATTGTGACAATAGTAGGCCAGCTCTCGCAACAAGATTTGGAAAAGACAATAAATTTCATTGAAAAACACTTCAAACCAAACAATAAAAATCAAAAAATAAAAGAAATAAGTAAGATAAACAAGGATATTATAATAGAAAGAGCAAACATAGACCAAGTAAATATGTTCTTATCAATGCACTCTCCTTTAAAAAATACTAAAGAATATTATGCTCTGGAGGTTTTGGACTCGTACCTGGCAAAAGGAATGTCTTCTCGTCTATTCCTGGAGATAAGAGAAAAAAGAGGCTTGGCTTACACAGTAAGTTCAGATATAGAATCAGAGAAATCTTACTCCCATTACATGATATTCGTAGGAACTAAAAAATCAGCAATTCCCATAGTAAAAAAACTTATTTTAAAAGAGATAAAAGACATCTCTAAAATGTCTGAATCAGATTTAAAAACAGCTAAAATCCAGTTAATGGGCTTAAAAAAAGTAAGGTCTGAAGAATCAATAAGCGTTATGAACTCTCTAATGTATGAAGAAATATCAGGAAACGCAGAATCATATTACAACTATGAAGAAAAGATAAATTCTGTTTCACTTAAACAGGTAAAAAATCTTGCAAAAAGACTTATTAAAAAGTATAGTTTAGCAGCAGTAGTTCCAAAACAATAAGTTTATGCAGCAACTCTTGAATAATACAAATGTCCTCCTCTAACAACCATAACATCATTTGCCATCATCTCAACAGCAGTATCCCAATTCCTTTTCGCTCCTTGATCAGTTTCCCTATTCAAGGAAAGCCTTCTCGCCTTAAAAGACAACCCTCTTCTCAAGTAAGCCTCGACAGAATCTTCAGAAAGTCCGCTAAACTCTTTATTTGGAAGCTCTGCTAAATAAGAAACCAAAAGCCCAGAAGCCTTAATCCAATCTCCCCCTGAATTAGAAGAATATCTTGCCCTATTAGGGGAATGAAAAACTCTATCCGCTAAAACATTTAGAAGCCCGTGAATACATGGACTATTATCAGCACGAGATCTTGTTACTTCAAGAACATAAAAACCAAATGCAGGAAATGCTCCAATCCTAAAATCAGGTAAATGCATCAAACTAGATATAATCAGAATTTAAAAGCTTTTTTATTCTTCACTCATTTCATTATATTTAGCACAATCTCTATAAGATTTCACTTGTCTCTGAACAAGACTACAGGGTCCCCCGCTAACACATCCCTGTTGCGTTCCATGTCTAATCAAGTAAACGCAACTAACTCCTGTTCCCTGCCCTCCCCTTACTCTATCAACTTCTCTCCACACTTCCAAGGGAATCCTTACTCGAGTCATCTTTTTCCCATTAAAAGAAGTTATTTAAACTTTCTGCTTATAAAAAACCTATGAATCTTAAAGCTAACAGATCAAAAATAACAAGAACATTTATAGCTATCAATTTTCCCCAAGAAATCATAAAAGAAATTGCAAGAATTCAATCTCTTTTATCAAACATAAAATTCATAGGTAAATTAACAGAAATCAAAAATCTTCATTTAACTCTGAAGTTTCTCGGAGAAATTAATCTTCAAAAAAGAGAAGAAGTAAAATCTCGTCTTTCTGAAATTAATTTTCCATCTTTTCAGGCAGAAATTGGTTCTTTGGGGATATTTACTCATAAAAAATCACCAAAAATTCTGTGGATAAAAATCAACTCTCTTCAATTAAACAAACTTCAAAAAACCATTGACAACGCACTTTCTCCTTTATTTCCAAAAGAAAAAAGATTCATGTCCCATCTAACAATTGCAAGAATAAAGTATGTAAAAGACATAAAAGCATTTACTGATTACATTAATTCTATCCCTTTAAAGAAACTTTCTTTTCAAATAACAAAATTCAAACTTTTATCTTCGAAATTAAAGTCCTTTGGTCCAATTTACTCTGAAATAGAAAGCTATAAACTTATTTAAAGAAATAATCCAAAAATCCATTCCCACTAAAATCAAATACAGCTCCACCTGTAATTCCTGCATCTCCCCCAGAACTTTCTACTGATTCGCTACCTGCTGAATCCAATCCTTCAGCAGAACTACTTTCTCCCCCAGTACTGCTACTCTCGCTTTCCGGACCACTACTCTCGAAAGAACCATCGTCTCTAGTACTTTCTCGGTCGACTCCAGAATCAAAACCTTCTTCTATTCCTCCTTCAAACTCTCTCTGCTCACCTTCAAATTCTCCTTCTCTAAATTCTCCTTCTCTAAAATCATCTCTCTGCTCTTCTCTAAACCTCTCTTCATCTCTTCTTTCAAATTCATCTACAAAACATCTGCAGTCTTCTCCAGAACATTCCCATCTTCCCTGTCTTGCACTACAATCTTCTGCAAACTTTCTTTGATATTCTCTCCTATCCTCTCTAAAGTTCTCCTGTCTTTGTCCCACATTAGAAGTAGCTCCATCATAACAAGCAAGTCTTTCTTGAGGATCGCTAATCTCTCTGCAATTTCCTCCAAATCCATGATCCCCAAATCCTCTTTCTTCTCCTCTCAAACCCTCCATAATTTCCTGACATTTTTTAGGATCATTTCTATTTTCCCCAGTTATACCAGCGTCAATACATTCTTGAGGAGCATTTTGCGTAAACATTAACTTTCCGCATTCCTTAGGGTCTTTTAATCCTGCACTAACACATTCTTCAGGAGCATTCTCTTTAAACATAATTTCTTCGCAAATGCTTCTGCACTCTCTTTCACTATCACAGTTAGAATCTAACAATGCCTGCCTGCATTCTTCAGGAGCATTATTCTCAATCATAACTTTAGCACATTCCTTAGGATTTGTTGCTCCTGCTTCTTGACATTCTTTTGGTAAATGCAATTCAATTCTTGCTTCCCCAACATCTCCTTCAAGCCTGTCAAAAACATCTTGCAAATGCTCGGGCAACTCAGGCATCTCCAAGTTATC
>CAZWLX010000070.1:3535-4026 GCA_964634845.1 Candidatus Woesearchaeota archaeon
TGCAAAATCCTTAAATGGAATTTCCTGACATTTACAATCCTGCCCAGCTGTTTTAAAACATTGAGACATTATTTTCCCAAACTTTTCAGCTTCTTCTCTCTGCTCTTTTGTTAAATCTTTATCCAAACTTCTTTGCCAATCTGGAGCATCATCTTCTGTCTTGCACACTCTGGAATATTCTAAAGGATCTAATTGTGACAAGGCAATACAAAGCTCTTTTATCTTGCCCGCAATCTCAACAGCAGTAACAATCCTTCCTTCTCTGTCAATAACATCGTCAACAAAATCCCCTCGCTCATCTTCAGGAATCTCACTTTCCAGTTCTCTTATCGCATTCCTAATTGCAGCAGCACTTCTCCTTGCTTCATCTCTTTCATCAGGATTAACTTCTCTCTCAAGATTCTCTGCATGACTTCTATAACTTTCCAAAGCAGTTCTGGCATCATCAAACTTTCCCTCTCCTATCATCGCCTTTATTTCAGCAATTTTCT
>CAZWLX010000071.1:0-2212 GCA_964634845.1 Candidatus Woesearchaeota archaeon
AAACAAATTCATCAGAAAAATCAGCTAAAATACCTTGATACAATCTCTACAACTAATATCACAACAAGCCCGATTATCCCTGCAATAAGAAAACTGGGTACAAAAGCTCGGAGTATTAAAATAAGGATTATAAAAGAGATTGCGTAAAAAATTGTTTTTCTTAGCATGATTTTACAAAGAAGAACTACTATAAAAACCTTACAATCTTATCTTCCGAGCAAAACATCAAGAAAACTTCTTTGTTCTTTATAATTCTCTTTTCCTATCAACTTAGCAGCTATCTCCCTATAAGCCCTGGCAGCCTTGCTTTTAGGATGTGTGTGCACCAAAGCATCTTTCATCAAAACACTTTGTCTCACACTAGTGTCCTCTGGAACAACACCCAAAATAGGCAATTCCAGCATATCAGAAATATTAGAAATTGGCATTTCTCCTTTTCCACTACTTGTTCTTGTAACAATAACTCCTCTAATTGATTTCCCAAGCTGCTCTGCTAACTTGCTTGCCTTCAAAGCATCTGTAACAGCAGGAATTTCAGGATTAGTGACTAAAACAAGCTCATCAGCGCTTTCCATTGCCGCGTTAGCTTCATCTCCCAAACCTGCGGCAGAATCAAAAATAACATAGTCTGCCATTTTCCTTAATCTTTTCCCGGTTTCTTTAAGCTTGCCATGATTAATTTTTTTTAATTCTTTAACGCTCAAAGAACTGGGAACAATCTTCATCCCAGACTCATGCTCATAAATAGCGTCGCTAATTTTCGCCTTTCCAGATAAAACATGATTTAAGCTTACAGGAACAATAGGCGCTCCCAAATGCAGTCCAACATTAGGAGTTGTTAGATTAGCATCTAAGATAATTACCTCTTTCCCAAAACTATTGATAGCTGCCCCAAGATTAATAGCAGTGGTTGTTTTTCCAACTCCGCCTTTTCCAGAGGTTATAGTAATAATTTTTGTCATTTTTCAGATTTTTCCCATTTTTCACTTTCAAAATTATCAAATTAAGAAAGACTATTTCAAGGAGCTTATAAATCTTTCTAACAAGTTAGAATATTCCTTAAGTTTATCTAAGTTAATGTTAATAATTTCTCCTTTATAAGTTACTTTTAAATTAACTCCCTTCCTAAACTCGCTTTCCCTAACCTTATCAAGAATCTCTATATCTCTAAATAATTCATACAAACTTAAAACCTCGCTTATGACTTTATCTCTCTCGTAAATCTTCTTCAATTGTATTAACTTTGCTCTGGGAGCATCAGGAACAGGCTTCCATTTTCTCTCTTTCTTTGCTTTTTCAACTAGCTTATCCATAGTCATTTCTATCATTATTTTCCACCTTAGAAGAAGATTAATAATAACGTCGCATGTTTTAGTGTATTTTAAAGAGACGTATAAAAGATGATCCGCACTAATCTTCTCCTTGATTATTCTTTCCATTCAAATCTGGCACCCCTTAGAAAGGAAATTTACAACGCCTCCCTTATTTATATACCTTTCTAAAAAAACTTCCCAAATTTTCTGTTATTACAGATAAATACTAACAATTAAACTATATTCTTGAATCTGTTAATGGAACTATCTAGCAACTTTTTAGAAACCCGGACATATCTTTTTAGGATTCCTATGTCTAAAACATGTTTCCCCAAATCCTCGTCTAAAATAAAAGCTTTTCCTTTCCCTGAAAACTCAACGCTGGCTTCCCTGTGTTTCTTTCCAAGTAAAATAATCTCCCGAATAACTTTCTTATCTTCGGTATTAAGACCATACCTAACAGCGCATTTCTCAAAAAATATTCTCAAATTCATTTTGCTGTCTTTGCTTAAACTAACTCTCTTAAACAAATATTCAACTCTTAAAATAGTAGAAACAACTTTTAGTATGCACGAGTATAAATCATCAAGAGCCCTGATTAATAATTTATCATCTTTAACAACAGGAATAGTCACATAGACTATGTGGTCTGCAGCGCTCCAGTCTTTCTCAGCATCTATAAGAAAATCTAAGAATTCTTTAATAACTCTTTCCATATAATTCAATAGAAATCAGAATTAATATATTTATACTCCCTAGATTATGTCAAGAACCACCCACTAAAGTAGGTGGCGTGTTTGGTCATCAAGATGTTTCTTGTTGATTTTCAACATCTCGAGTGCATCCAAGAACAAAAACCAAAGAAAATGTTCTTGGTGTCTTGAGCATGCTCAAGATTT
>CAZWLX010000071.1:2222-4012 GCA_964634845.1 Candidatus Woesearchaeota archaeon
ATATATCCAAGTTCTTTCTGCTATCTTTGCTAAGTTCAATTCTTTTATACAAATATTCGAATCTCAATATTGAACTTATGATAATCACAAGAGATTTATATAAATTTTCCAAAGCTCTTAAAAAAAGCTTATCATCTTTTACAACAGGATATGTTACATAAACTAAATGATCTCCGCTCCGCCATGCCTTCTCTGCTTCTATCAAATCATCGACAAACTCTTTGTGTATTTCCATACTTTTTAAAAGAATCCAAAATTAATATACTTATTTATATTATAAGAACATTTTAATACTTTACAAAATAAACTAAAAAATGAAAGAAAGCAGATTATCTTCAAAAGTAATTCCGAAAGAATATGATATTTTCCTTGACATAGACTTTGATTCTTTTACTTTTAAAGGAACAGAAACAATTTCCTTAAACATAGAAGAAAAAACTTCCAAGATACAACTTCATTCTTTAGATTTAAAAATAGATAAAGTAAGCTTAAAATTCAAAGGTGACGAACAAACTCCAAAAATCTCTTTTGATGAGTCAAATGAACTACTTTTATTAGAATTCAAAAAAGAAATACCGAAAACAAAAGCAGAATTAATAATACATTTTTCAGGAAAGATAGAAGAATCCTTAGAAGGGCTTTACAAAAGTAAATACTTGGATAAAAATAAAAATGAGAAATATATTTTAACAACTCAATTTGAGGCGCCATATGCAAGAAAATGCTTTCCGTGCTTTGATGAGCCGAATAAAAAAGCAATTTTTAAGTTTTCTTTGAAAATTCCTGAAGAATTAAAAGCTATTTCCAATATGCCTATAGAAAAAGAAGAAAATGAAAACTCAAAAAAAATAGTTGTTTTTCAAAAAACTCCAGTTATGTCGACATATTTAGGATATTTAGGAGTCGGAGATTTTGAATTTCTTGAAGATTCATACAAAAAAGTAAAATTAAGGGCAGTTACAACTCATGGAAAATCAAAAGACTGCAAATTTGCTCTTGATTGCACTAAAAAATTCCTCAAATATTTTGAAGATTTTTCAAAAATACCTTATCCTCTTCCAAAATTAGATATTATAGCCATACCTGACTTCTCTGCAGGAGCAATGGAAAATTGGGGAGCAATAACTTTTAGAGAAATCCTGCTTCTTCACAATAAAAAAACATCAGCACAAATAGAAAAAAGAATCGCAGAAGTCCTAGCTCATGAATTATGGCATCAATGGTCTGGAAATTTAGTTACAATGGATTGGTGGGAGGATTTATGGCTGAACGAAAGTTTTGCAAACTATATGGCCTACAAAGCCCTTGATTTTTATTTTCCAGAATGGAAAAATTGGGAAGATTATGTCAATCAGGAAACAGAAGAAGCCTTAGTGGAAGATTCTTTGGAAACAACTCATCCAATAGCTGTAAAAGTTGAAAATACAAATGAAATAGAAGAAATATTTGACAAAATAAGTTATAACAAAGGCGGTTCAATTCTAAGAATGATAAACTCATATTTAGGAGAAGAAAAATTCAAAGAAGGAGTATCAAAATATCTTTTAAAATATAAATACAAAAACGCAAAAGCTTCTGATTTATGGGAAAGTCTTTCCGAAGTTTCAAAAGGAAACATTAAAGAAATAATGGAAAATTGGATTAACCTTCCAGGATATCCTATAATAAAAGCCATAAAAAAAGATAAAGAGATAATTCTATCCCAAAAAAGGTTTTCTTTGAAAAAACATGAAAGTCTTTGGAAAATACCTTTAATAATACAAACATCAGAAAAAGAAATAAAAGATTTC
>CAZWLX010000072.1:0-3034 GCA_964634845.1 Candidatus Woesearchaeota archaeon
CTTCTGAATCAGGTTATAAACCAAGCATCGCAACTCATGTCCTGGCCGTGGCTGCAGCAGAGCTATACAAAGCCGGCCATATCAAAAAAATTATTCTCTCTGGAGGGGACACTCTCTGTATCCAAAAATCTGAAGCAGAAGCAATGAAGGAGATTATTCAAGAAAATTATAAAATTCCTGATCCAGCCTTTTTACTTGAAGAAGAATCTCTTGATACCATAGAAAATGCAAAGTTCAGTAAAAAAATTCTGCAAGAAAACAACCTATCAAATCCCCTAATCTTAACAACAGGATATCAATTAGCGAGAGCAAAAGAAATCTTTCACAAAACATACAAAAAAGACATCCCAGCCATAGCAGGGGAAGAAATACTTCTAAAATATAACACAAAATACAAAAAACTGCTGGCTGAATTTAAATCCTCTGATTTCGTTAAATTAGACTCATCTCGTGAACCATTCGCAAATGTTCTTTTAGAAATCGATCCAAACGGAAAGATAGAAAAGCAAATCTCCCACACATTTAGAGGATGCTCAATATTCCATTACAAAAAATAAAAAATGCCATCAAAATTAAAATACTATTTAGATAAAAAAGGCAAGAAAATCTACACTCTTAAATCAAAATCTCCAGAAAACACTCAAACAAAAGAAGCTCATTATAAATTCCTTCGCATTCGATCTGTAAAAGAGAATGAAAAGGCTCAAGATTCAGAATGAATCTTGTTGTATTAAATCAATCAAACCTTAACAATTTTCTTCTGTAAAGGGCTGGTTAAAACAAACTCCATCCCATCATCGATATAAAAACCAATTTCACTTCTCACTCCAAATTCTCCTTTCAAATAAATTCCAGGCTCAATAGTATATCCGACATTCTTCAGTAGCTCAAGCCCAAAACTCTTGGAATTAAGATATGGATAATATCCATGAACATCATTATCAGCAAGAGAATGTCCTGTTCCATGCAAAAACTTGTCTAAATAACTATTTTCATCAATTACTTTTCTAACAACTTCATCGCACTCTCCCCCATTAGGCATCTTTCCTTTTGCCAATTCTCTTTTAATAAATTCAATACACTTATCTCTCGCCTCTGAAACAATATCAAAAACTTTTTGAACCTTTTTATCAATCTCTCCTTTATGTCCTATCCAAGTTATGTCTGCATAAGGTGCTTTTTCTATGTCGAGTTTTGCCCAAACATCAATTAAAACCATTCCTCTCTCTCCAAGAATCCTGCTTTCTTTTTCTTTGGCAAAATAGTGCGGTTCTGCTGCGCTTTCATCAAATGCCACGATAGGAGGATCTTTGTCTCCAATCAAATTATTTTTCTCAAATTCCTTGACAATAAACTGTTGAACATCGTATTCAGAAACATTTTTTCTTTCCTTAATAAAATCAAAAGCATCCTCTACAATTTCATCAAGCAATTTAGCAGCTTTTTCATGCAATTCTATCTGCGCTTTCGTCCATTCAGTCTTCATCTTAATCAAATAATTTCTTTTGTTTATCCAGATTCTTAATAACTCCGTATTCTCCGTCATATCCTGGATCAATATGCAAAGTTCCTTCCCTATTTTTCAATATCAACTCAATTAATTTCTCATCAATATCTTTCTTTACCATCTCTTCTTTAGAAACCCTCAACAAAATCTCAAACTCACTTCCAAACTTTTCAATCAAACTATTGTAAACAGCCCACGCTTTTTTAGTAGCCATACTTGTTTCATAAACAAAAGCAATTAACTCATGTAATGGCACTAATTTATAAAAATCAACTCCATTTTCAGCTCTGAATCCTTTTTCTTTTTCTGCAACCTCTTCAACTCTGTAATCAACTCCTATAATCATGGGCTTTCCGCATTTAGGACAAATCCCGTTCAATTTCTTAGTCTCTTCAGGGCTAGATGAAAATCCACAATTCCTATGCCCGTCCCAATGATATTTCCCATATTCAGGAGGAGTTTCAATAGTTGCCTTTAATCCTTTTCCAGTTCTAATTGCTTTGATAATATTATCATAACTTAATTCATCAAACTCAAAAATAGTTGCTTCTCTTCCCAATCTCCAAGGCCAAAAACTGTGTGCATCTGAAAAACTCACAACTCTTGCTTTTCCCTCTGCAATTTCTTTAAATCTCCATAACATTGAAGGATCAGCGCTCATTCCGCTTTCAACAGCATAAATCTTATCACTCATATCTTCAAAACATTCTTTCAAGGAATCAAATCCACTTTTACTCCCAAACAATCCAAACCATGGAGTCATGCAATGCGCAGGAATTATCTCTATTTTGTCATCAATATTCTTCAAGTCAAAAACCAAATCCCTTGCTTTAATTCCGAAAATAGGTCTTCCATCATAATCCAATCTTCCTTTGCTTCCAAGATATTTAGTAATTTCGTCAGCTATTTTTTTATTAGGAGCAAAAATCAATAAATGCACAGCTCTTCTTTTTCCTCCTTGTGAAAACATCAAGCTAACTTCTGTCTGCCAGATAAATGGAAATCCTGTCTCTGTTCTCAAAATTCCATTATCATCCTCATTCAATTTCTCGTCTATTTCTTTTCTTCTCTCAGGATGTTGAAAATCTCCAACTCCCAACAAGTCAATACCTTTAATCTTAGCATATTTCTCTAAATTCTCAATACTAATATTCTTACTAGTAGCCCTCGCATACTTGCTATGTATCTGTAAATCAGCGAAAATCTCCATATTCTTTATTTTCGTTGATCCAGAGGATTTCTCTGTATCTTCTGTATCAGCGATGACTTCCATTTTCCTATTCCTCTACGAATCACAGAATAACAAGGTTTAAAACCCTTACTTTCCAATTTTCAGAATGGCAGAAAATTCACAAAAAACCCTTGTATTAATAAAACCAGATGCAGTAAGGAAAAACATTGCTGGAAAAATAATCTCAAAATTTGAAGAATCAGGTTTACAGATAAAGGGAATAAAAATAAAAAAAGTAGAAACAGAATTCGCAGAAAAACATTACAAAGATTCAGACGCACAAATTCTAGGAATGG
>CAZWLX010000072.1:3044-3993 GCA_964634845.1 Candidatus Woesearchaeota archaeon
TCTGGAGGTAAAGAAAAAGCTCAGGAACTATTCAATACAACAGATCCAAAAGAAATAGGCACTAAATTAAGAGAATGGTTGATAGAATTCATAACATCCACCCCAGTCATAGCAATAGTTCTAGAAGGAGAAGACGCTGTTAAAAAGGTCAGAGCAATAGTAGGACACACAGATCCGAGTAAGGCAGAAAAAGGCACAATCAGAGGAGACCTAACACAAGATTCAATTCAAAAAGCAAATGAAGAAAGCAGAGCAACATACAATCTAGTTCACGCTTCTGGCTCTCCAGAAGAAGCAGAAGAAGAAATTTCTCTTTGGTTTTCTGAAGAAGAAATACAATCAAACTAAGAAAATGGAACAAACAAAACAATCTTCATCCCCAGATCCCTATCAAGTAAATATCTATCATCCAGACACTACAAAAAGAACAATGCAAATAAGTATTCTCCCAGGATATTCCTTACCCGACAGCTCTGAACTAGACCCTGTTTCTAAAAGAAGACTTGAAGCCCTTCACTCAACAAGGCAATTTGTTCGCCCATTAAGACGCCGCAGATAATCCTTAAATTTAAATTCTCTCTTAGATTCTTCTCATACATGCCCCCATAGTTAAGCCTGGATATAACACTTCCTTGCGGAGGAAGCATCCGAGGTTCAAATCCTCGTGGGGGCGTTTATCCTTAGGATTAAGGTAGTAACATAAACCGAATAACTAGAAGGTGATTTGGTGCAACGTTCATTCGGAGCATATGCCCTAAGAGAAACAATTAAAAAGACCATTTGAATAATTAACAATATGGGTGAAGATTTGTCTCTTAACGAGAAGAAGTTACTATTTTGGTTTTATGATATTCCATTTGCACTCTTTATTTCATGTGTTGTCATAATAATAATTTCAATAATTTCAGCAATCGGTCTATGCGCACTTTTTGACGGAGGCATCCAATTA
>CAZWLX010000073.1:0-3965 GCA_964634845.1 Candidatus Woesearchaeota archaeon
CTTGTTCATAAAGGAACAGAGCCATTTGTTGATGAGAGGGGGGAGATAAACAATTTTCATCTTCCTCAACCAATTAACTTACTAGCGACGATAACCTCAAAAAAGGGCAGTGTTAGGGCTAATCATTATCATCCAATACAACAGCAGATGTGCCTTGTTATTTCTGGGAGTTACATAAGTGTTTACAAGGACTTAACAATCCTTAATTCAGAAGTAAAGCATCAGATAATCAAAGCAGGGGATTTGTCAGTCATGCCTCCAATGATGGCTCATACAATGATATTTCTTGAAGATACAATATTTCTTAATCTTGTTGGGGGAAACAGAGACCATGATAAATTTACAGAGCACACTGTAAAATATGAGCTAGTGAAGAAAGAGGAAGTTCAGAAATACCTGGACTTATACAAAGATGATTAAAGGAATGTCTCATCCTGTAATTAAAGAAGATATAAAATCAATAGTGAATAGTCTTGGGGATCTAACAAGAAAACTTGAGGGAAAAACAGCCCTTATAACAGGAGGAGCTGGTTTTTTAGGAAGATATCTTGTTCTTACAATTGATTATCTAAACAGGCATTTATTGGGAAAACCCTGTAAAATGATTATTATTGATAATTTTATAACTGGAATTGAGAGCTCTTTAGAAGAAGACGAGAATACAAGAATAATGAAACATGATCTCTCAAAACCATTTACAATTGAAGAAGACGTTCACTATATTTTCCATGCTGCCTCCATAGCCGCTCCTTTAATGTACAAGAAGTTTCCTATGGAAACAATTGATGTCGGATTTTTAGGAACAAAAAATATTCTTGAAGTAGCAAAGCAAAAGAAAGTTGAATCATTTTTATTTTTCAGTACATCAGAAGTATATGGGAATCCTCCTGCAGAACATATTCCTACTCCTGAAACTTATTTTGGAAATGTTTCCTGCTTTGGTCCAAGAGCTGCTTATGATGAGCCAAAAAGAATTGGAGAAACATTATGCATGACTTATGCCGACCTTTATAATCTCCCTATTAAAATAGTCCGACCTTTTAATGTTTATGGTCCTGGAATGAGATTAGACGACGGGAGAGGTGCGATAAATTTTGCTGTTTCAGCTATAAAAGGAGTGAAGATACCTGTCTACGGAGATGGAAGGAACACCAGAACATGGACATATATAACAGATGCTACTGTTGCTTTTTTTCAGGTTTTGCTTTCAGAACATAACAGGGAAATTTACAATGTCGGGTCTGATGAGCAGGAAATAGAGATGGGACATCTTGCTCAACTGGTTGCAGGACTTGTGAAAAATGAAAATGTAGAGATACATAATGTGGAAGGCCCTAATGAAGCATATTCAAAAGCAGATGTTTCAAGAAGATGCCCTGATTTAACAAAGATAAGGACAGCTTTAGGATATAATCCAAAAGTAAACCTGATAATGGGATTAAAAAGATTTATTCAGTGGGTTGATGATGCACTAAAAGAACAGAATGCCCCATTTGGACTACAAACAAAATGCAGAATTTGTGAGAATCTTGATTTGAAACAAGTTATTTCTCTAGGAAAAACTCCCTTGGCAAACTCTCTCTTATCTCAATCTGATTTATCAAAACAAGAAGAAGTTTTTCCTCTTGAGATGATGTATTGTGATAGCTGCAAGTTATGCCAATTATCTTATGTTGTCTCTCCGGAGAAGATGTTTTTAGACTATCTTTATGTGAGTTCAACAACTGAGACATTTAGAAAACATTTTGAATCATTTGCAGAAACAATAACAAACAAACTTGAGCTTAAGCCATCTTCTCTTGTTGTAGATATCGGAAGCAATGACGGGATTTTACTGAAACCTCTTAAAAATAAAGGAATAAGAGTAGTTGGAATAGACCCTGCAGAGAATATATGCAGTATAGCCAGAGCAAATGGGATAGATACATTAAGCGGATTTTTTAATGAGGGCATTGTAGAAGACATAATAAGAATGAAGGGGCGTGCAGATGTTATTACTGCAAATAATACCTTTGCTCATATAAATGATATAAAGTCTGTTGTAAGAAATGTTAAGAGTCTTTTGAAAGACAACGGAGCATTTATAATAGAAGTCCAGTATTTGCTGGACACTATACAAAAATTAACTTTTGATAACATATATCATGAACACTTGTCTTATTTTTCTGTTTTATCGCTGAGTAATTTTTTCCAGAAACATGGAATGGAAATCTTTAAAGTTGAGCATATTGACACACATGGAGGTTCAGTCAGAGTTTATGTGCAAAAAATCTTTGGTAAAAATTTAAAAGACAGTTCAGTAAACAATTTTATAGATAGAGAAAGACAATTTGGTCTTGATAGGTATGAAACATACCAGCAATTTGCAAGAGAGATACAGAAAGTCAGAGATAAGTTCAGAGAGTTTATGATTAGAGCTAAGAGCGAGGGGAAAAAGATTGTCGGATATGGGGCTCCTGCAAAAGCAACTACTCTTCTGAACTTTTATGATATAAATAATTCTCACATTGATTTTATTATAGAAGATAATCCACTGAAGCAGGGGAAAATTGTCCCTGGAGTCAGAATACCAATTAAAAGCAAAGAAGCTTTAAGAGAAAATAATCCAGACTATGTAACAATTTTTGCATGGAATTTTGCAGAGGAGATAATGAGGAACAATGAGAACCTAAAAAGTAATGGAGCTAAATTTGTTGTTCCAAGTCCTGAATTAAAGATTATCTAAGCAGCCAGTTGTAGTTTATAGCCAATTGTTAAATGCTCAACACTCTCAACAACTCCAGATTCCTCAACGGCAGACACCAAATCATTATACCTCGAATCAGAAAGTCGGCCTTTCATCAGAGCAAGAATTGCAGAGATTCCGTTTCCTATCTGAAGGTATCCCCTTCCTCTAAACGGTTCTCCATTAACTTCTTCTGGACCTTTAGTGCAAACACCATTTTCAAAGCAAAGTCCTGCATACTCGTTCAGGACTCCAGTGTATCTGCCCAGCAAAAACTTAGTTACCTGCTCTAAATCACTAGGCAGATAAAGAAGATGATCATGTTCTATTTTGCCTTTTTCCATAAGAAGTCTTCTGTTATTCTCCATGAAACTGCTTTCAACATCCTTAGCAGAAACAGGTAATTTCGCATAAGTTACTATAGTTATATTCTTTGAATCATCTCCTGATGTTAAACCAACATATCTTACATCTTTAGGTTTTATTCTGACTCCAATTTCTTCAGAAAATTCATCTATAGTAATCATTGTAAAGAAATCTTCGTCTACCTGCCTATTCTCAGGATGATCTGCAAAGCCTGCTGGAAAGAGATATCTCCCACCCATATGCGGCGTCTTTCTATGTCCAAGAACTAGCAAACCATCAAGAGTCTCTGCAATTCCTATCATCGGAACAGTCCTTGTTAAAGAATGCCTAAGTTCTCCCTGCCCCATATTAATTCTATCTACTAATCCTTTATATGTAGTAAACTTCACATCGCTTAGAGATAATACTCTGGACCCAGCAGAAGTTGTATCTAACCAATCAAAAGAGAATAGTGTTCCGTCAAACATCTCCACGTCTTCAGGTCTTTTCTTTTCGTTCCATTCTCTAATCTTCTTTATTGCTCTGTTTCTGCACGCTAAAAATGCTTCATCATAAAAATTAGCGCACTCATCTTCTAAAGGTCTGATTTTTGGGGTGTGTCTCACCCTTAAATCACTTGCTGGAATATCTGCGCTGTCAAAAACATAAACTCTTCCCACGCTTTCTGCTTTATCCATAATAAACTCGGAAAACAACACTATAAAAACATTTATATAATAATTCTAAGCCATTCAAATATGATAAGAGCAGTCATTTTTGACTTTGGAAAAGTTCTCTACGATTTTGACAATAATATATTTTTTAATAGGCTTATAGGAAGACAGAATAAAAGAAGAGAACAAATGGTTAGATTATATCTAGATTCAGATTTACA
>CAZWLX010000074.1:0-631 GCA_964634845.1 Candidatus Woesearchaeota archaeon
ATTTGAAGAAGGAAAATTCCAATTAGATGTAAGAGAGAATTTCTACAAAGGAGAAGAGCTGACAAAAGAGAAAATAATAAAAATTCTAAAACAACAAAAAGTTGAAGACGCAACATTCAATATCGTCGGAGAAGAATCAATTCAAACAGCTCTAGAAGCAGGAATAATAACGAAAGATCATATAGGTAAAATAGCGGGAATTCAATTCGCACTTACTCTTTTATAATTATAACTGGTCTCTAGAAAAACTAAACTCTCCAATTAATACATCATGTTGTGCGCCATAAATCAATTGCACGCTGTTAGGTCCACGTTCAACAAGATATCTTCCATTACCTACTTTTAGAATTCTAATCCCCTCATCAATTAAAGAATCTCCGGTGCTTAAACTTGGACCATGGTTACTAAGCGCCACATGACCTGCCTCTGCCAAATCTCTTGCAACCTTAAAAGAATCCTGCCCCTCAGAGACAGTATGAGGCAAAAAGAGGTACGGACCAGGCTCATGCTCTTTATCTCTAACGACCCTGTCTAATCCAGATGAATCAGATCTAGGACCAATTATATTTCCCAATGTCATTTTTATCTCCAAAATATATAAATCAAAGTAGTAAAACTTTAAAGTAAAATC
>CAZWLX010000074.1:641-2839 GCA_964634845.1 Candidatus Woesearchaeota archaeon
CCTATTGACCTTCCATGTGTTTGATTATATATATGCAAAACCTCATCAGCTCTAACAGCAGCATCTTTAATCTCAGCTAAATAACTATCTCTAACATTAGAATCTCTAAGATCTAGATGCCTTGCTACATTTCCCGGAACAACCTTATAATGTCGAAAATTTAAAGGGTCTAATATTACTTTATCCATTTTTATCTCCAAAATATATAAATCAAAGTAGTAAAACTTTAAAGTAAAATCTCATAAAAACAACACTTTTTAAAGCTTTGGATTACTACTTATAACACCTTAAGATGGAAACAATATATTTTCAAAAGCCGTCTGAATTAAGAAAAAACTTAGCTCTGCTTGAAAAAGCTTTAAAAGTGAAAATCTCTCGGAATGGGAGATTAGCGACTATAAAAGGTTCAGGAATAGCAGAGTATGAAGCATCTCTTGTTTTACAAGCAATGGCTTTTGGGTTCTCAGCCAAAAAAGCCCTTTTATTAAAATCGTCTGAATTCATTTTCAAGATAATTCATATAAGAAATTTCACAAGAAAAAAGAATCTTCAAGAAGTCAGAGCTAGAATTATAGGAAAGAAAGGAAAAACGATAAGAACAATTGAGAATATCTCGGAAGTACACTTATTACTAAAAGAAAACGAGCTGGGAGTTATAGGAGAAGCTGAATCTATCACAGAAACAGAAACAGCTTTAAAAAATTTAATCAAAGGTACAAAACAATCAAATGTTTATAGATACTTAGAAAAGTCCAACAAAATAAAAAAAGAAGAGATTAAATAAAATAAAAAATAAAAAGATTGTGAAAAGTTATCTTCTCTTTTTCTTTGAAGACTTCTTTCTACTTGCCTTTCTTTTCTTTGTTGTCTTCTTTGCTCTTTTCTTTGCCATTTTTTAAAATCACCCCTTTTAATTCCTAGATTAATTAAAACATTTTTGTTTATAAATCTATCGTAGTATTTTTTAATTTGGGGAAAAATAAAATTAGGGGAAAAATAATTCTCTATTTTACCGTCGGAGAATAAAAAAGGAGAAATATTCTTAAAAGTTCGCAATAAAAATAATTTGGCGAGATAAATTTTTAAGAAAAATAAAATATGGAAAACAAATTTTTTAAATCAACCTCTACAATAAATATATCAAGAAATAAAATTTTGTAAAGCAAATCTTTAAATAACGATTTTATCTCCCCCTAAATATGACCCCGTAGCTCAGTTTGGTAGAGCGTGCGGCTGTTAAAATTCTTAAAGAAACCGTAAGGTCGTAGGTTCAAGTCCTGCCGGGGTCGTTAATCTACCTTAAGAATAAAATCCCCAGGATAATCAAAACCAAAATAACAATAATCCAAATAACAATTTTATTCCTTTTGTCTCTTTTTTTTCTTTCATCAGCCTTTGCATAAGCCTCATTCAATTCCTTCTTATCTTTATCGCTCAACCTCTGCCTCTCTACTTTAGAATAATCAAAAACCTTCATCCCCCCTGTTTGGACTCTTTCCGGCATAGTTTATTATATACAAAAAACATTATAAATCTTCCTTAATCAAAACTATCATAATGCAAAAAAATAAAACAGTAATCCTTGGCATGTCAGGAGGCGTCGATAGCAGCGTCGCTGCCCTTTTATTAAAAAAACAAGGATACAATGTTATCGGAATTTTTCTAAGAAGTTACCCAGACGAAGCACCATATCTTGATGCTTTATGCCCATTCAAAGGAGATAAAAAAATTGCAAAGCAAGTCGCGAAAAAGTTAGGGATAAAACTAATAGAGCTAGACTATCGTTCTAAATACCTAAAAAGAATAATAATGCCCATGTTCGAGAAATATGAAAAAAACCTCACTCCAAATCCTGATGTTTCCTGCAACACAATAATAAAATTTCCAGCTCTCTGGAAATATGCTAAATCTCACAAAGCAGACTATATTGCAACAGGACATTATGCGAGAATAAAAAAATCGTCCGATAGTTTCCAGCTCCTCCAAGCTAAAGATAAAGATAAAGACCAGTCATACTTTTTATATGAACTCTCCGAAAATAATCTGTCCCACACTTTATTCCCCAACGGAAATCTAACAAAATTTCAAGTCAGAGAGATAGCTAAATCTCACAATTTCCCAAATTGGGATAAGCAGGGGTCAAGAGGAATTTGTTTTATTGGAAATTTAAATTTCAAAACATTCTTAAAAAAGAAAAT
>CAZWLX010000074.1:2849-3922 GCA_964634845.1 Candidatus Woesearchaeota archaeon
ATAGTAGGCACACATCCCGGAGCGTCTTATTTTACAATAGGAGAAAGAGCAATCCCAAGTAAAGGAATAATAATAAATAAAGTCTATACAAACTCTACAGGAAATAAAAGAATTTATATAGCAGATAAAAAGTCAAACACATTAATTATTGCCCCAGAATCTCATCCGTCCTTAAAAAAATCAAGAATATTCATAAAAAATCTGCATCTAATAAACTCAAAAGATTTCCCAAAAACAAATCTAAAAGCGAGAATACGTCATCTTGGGAAACTTCTGCCTGGAAAATTAAAAGAGCAGAAAAATAAATTAGTCTTCACACTAAAAAAACCAGAGAAAGAGATAGCTCCGGGACAATCAATCGTTCTTTACAACAAAGAAAGATTAATAGGTGGGGGCATAATCAAATCAACCGAATAACTAAAGGAATCTTTATATATCATAATCAACTACTTAAGATATGGAATTTGATACGGTGCTTAAAAAGAGAAAATCCACAAGAAATTTTAAGAAAAAAATAGCTTCATGGAGGGACGCTTTGGATGCAATTGACTCTGCCTTGGAAGGTCCTTATGCAAGCAATCATAATAATCTCTATTTTATTATAATAGAAGATGAGAAAACAATTAAACAAGTAGCAAACCTTTCGCAACAAGCATGGATAGCAGAAACAGGGCTATTAATCGCGGTTTGCTCGGATGATACTCGTCTGGAAAATTTACACGGAGAAAGAGGCAGAGTATATTCAAGACAGCAAGCAGGTGCAGCAATAGGCACAATTCTTCTAAAATTAACAGACCTTGGCTTAGATTCGTGTTGGGTTGGAGCCTATGCAGACGACGTCTTAAAACAAACATTAAAAATTCCACAGCACATTCAAGTAGAAGCAATAATCCCAATTGGTTACGCTCTCAAGAAAGAAAAAAGACCAGAGAAAAAAAGACTAGAAGCGTCTATTTTCTGGGAAGTTTGGGACAAATGGAAACGCCCAGCCCTATTCAAAGAGACAAAGAAACATCCATTATAATATCAATTACTTTGTGCTCAGAAAAACAATAAAAAGAAAAGCGGAAAAA
>CAZWLX010000075.1:0-3855 GCA_964634845.1 Candidatus Woesearchaeota archaeon
TACACCGAGTAGTCAGGAGTTCGATTCTCTTCAAGGCCATATTACTAATAACTTTTTATATGGATTTATACTTAATTTATTATGAGAAAGAATATAATAAATCCTAGAAAAGAAGTTGCTAGCGGTGTGGTACACAAAATGCCAGAAGATTTACGAAAAGCTCTTGCTTCTAAAAAAGCCGCGCTAGAAGCCTGGAAGAATCTTACACCTCTTGGACGCAATGAGTGGATATGCTGGATTGAGAATGCTAAGAAAGCAGAGACTAGGAATCACCGAATAGAAAGAGCTTTTAATGAATTAATACAAGGAAAACGCAGACCTTGCTGTTGGTCAGGCTGTCCGCACCGTTGAATTAAAACCTATCTGGATTTTATAATCCCAACTAAAATTAATGTGATAAGAATTATTATTGCCAGGATTAAGAGAATTTTATTTGTTAGACTTAGAGATGATTTAGATACGAGATAGTCTGGGCCAGATGTTCCCAAGCTGATTGTTTCATTGCTTATTTCTTTATCAACAGGAGCAGGGATAAATGTTGGGATATAAATTCCACTTGACCTTGAGCCTGAACTTCCTCCAGATGATTTACTTCCTGAATCGTCATTATCGTTATCTAGTTCATCATCAGGAGTTCTGCCACTGTCTGTTTGGTTTGTCTGGTTTACTGATGTTGAGAGGGTTTTTGCTGTGTTTGATATGTTTGTGTTATTAATATTTCCGTTTAAATCTACTGTGTTAAGGGTTATTGTGTATGAGGTGTTTGAATTTAGATTCGTTGCTATGTAGCTTTCAGAAGTTGTGTTTGCGATATTTATTCCTTCTAAGAATATTATTACATTTGAGAAATCAGCATCATTTGGATTGCTCCATGTCCATGTTATTGAAGAATTTGTTATATTTGTTGCTGTTAAGTTAGTTATTGTCCCAGGAGGTGTTGTGTCTGTAGGGTTTGTTGGATTTGCCGAAGTTGTTCCAGTGTTTGATATAGGAGCATTGTTAATATTCCCAGAAGTATCCTTTGTAAGGACTGTTATTGTATGTGTTGAATTTGGCTGTAAGTTTGCAGATTCATACATGTTTTCTGTTGAAGATAGGTTGATTTGGTTTACATTGTCTATGTAAATTAAAGTCATATCAAAATCAGTATCAATTGGATTGTTCCATTCCCATTTAAGTGTTGTATTTGTTATACCTATTAGTTGTAGGTTTGTAATTGTATTTGGAGGAGTTGTGTCTGTTTGGTTGGTATCGTCTGAGAGAGTTGTAGCAGTGTTTGATATATTTGTGAAGTTTATGTTGCCGCTTGTGTCTTTTGTGTTAATAGTTAATGTGTGCGTTGAATTTGGTTGTAATGATGTTGCATTATAGGTATTTGAGCTTGTTTCCCCTACATTTGTGCCGTCTAGGTATAGGACTGCTTTTGAAAAGTCTGAATCAGTTGGATTTTGCCATTGCCATGTTAAGAATGTTTTTCCTTTATCAATAAGACTAAGTAAAGTTACTGTTCCTGGGGGTGTATTGTCTGTTTGATTTGTATCATTTTGAGAAGTTGTATTTACCTGGAAAGAAACAGATGTAGAGTTAATTGTTCCAAACTGGTTTTCTGTGTAAGCTGTTAAGGAATTTGCTCCTTCTTGAAATGTTTTTGTTATAGGAGAAACATATTGCTCGTTATTTCCAGAGTTTATTGAAAACCATGTTGATGTTCCTTGAGAATCTATATTTACAAGAATTTGAGTTGTGTTATAAATATTATTATCTGTAGGAGAATTTATTTTAATAAATAAATTGTTGTTTATTTGTAGATAGTCACAAATATTGTCTTGATTTGAATCAAGGCAGGCATGAACTTCCTTGCTGACAAGAGATGTTAGAACTTTTATATTGTCATCTGATAATTCATACTGAATGTTTGAAATTGCTCCTGATTTTTCTGCTTTTGGCTCTGCAGAGAAGATAGCAACTAATTTGTCTTCATCTGATATAGATACAGAATCAATTCCAGAGTCAATTGCATTTCTCTCTTCTTCTAATTCCTGAAAAATTCTTATTCCTATATTTCCGCCGTTGTTATAATATGTTTTTATTTTTTCTCCTGCTAAGATTTTTGAAACAAAAGGTTTTGACATGCACTTATATTCATTATTTAAACCTTGAGAAACTGCGGCTGTTTTGATATCATCTTTTGAACATTTTTTATTTCCAACACCACAGTTAATTATAGGGCATTGCTGATAATTTTTATCGTCTATGCTTGAAGAGCCATCCCATGTTGAGGCAAATAGAAGTTGTCCATTTCTATCAACTATACATCTATTATCATTCCAATTGCAAGGATCATTATCTTGTCCTCTTGAATCTGCTGTTGCTAGAATAACTTGTTCTCCAGATGTTTTTTCAAGAGTTATTCTTAAATCTCCATCTGATCTGTAGAAGAATTCTATAAGTCCATTAGATTGGGAGAGATATTCATTGTTTGGAATTTGTCCTTTATCAAATTCTAATGCGAGATTTTGAAATGTTTCTGTTGCAGTTGCAGTAACTTGCCATGTGAATTCCTGAGAATTTGTGTTAGCAGATGAAAATGTTAAAGTTGTCAAAACTAAAACCAATGTTATCATACAAATAGGTAAAATGTATTTTTTCATTTTTGATTGCTCTTATCTTTTGAGATAAATTGGCTTGCAAGAATGTCTATTAATTTCTCTCCTGTGTCAATAATTTTACTAGGGACATTAAATGTTAAATCATCTGCGTTTTCTAAAATTCCCCCTACATTTGATCCACTTCTCTCAAAAAATACTCTTGGTCTTTCGGTAGGTTGCGTAATTTTATAAATTCCTTCTTCGTCTAGTCTTGGGATGTCTGGCATTGCATTAAATGTGATTAAGTCAATTAAAGAGTATCCTTCTCCGGCTATATTCCCTGCAAGATGAGCTGTATTTTCGACAATTCCCCAAGCACTTTTTAGTTTATCTCTTTTATCATGGTCTTTGTATGAGAAAGAAGGTTCTACATATGTTTTTGGTTTTACAGGAGGTATCTCTGGTCTGATAAATTTATTTTGAACAGGGGTTTCTTTAACTTCTATTGTTGTTTCTAATCTTCCTTCTTTTAACGGTTCTTCAAGGGGATTTTGATATTGTATTGTATCTTCAAGTTTTGTTGGAGCAATTCCTGTTCTTTCTTCTGATGTTAATGCTTGAAAATGTGGAATTCCAGAGTCCTTTGTTTTTTCTTCTAATGTTCCTCTTGGTTCTTTTGGTTGTACTATTCTCCATACTTCGTCTGTTCCTTTTTCCCATCTAGTTCCTGCTGGAACTTCTACTCCTTCTTGCGGTTTAGTTTCATTAGATGTTAGAATTATCTTAATTGGATTTGCTGGAGATTGGTCAAATAAATTATGTTGTTCTTGAGAATATTCTGCTAATCTTTCTAATATGCCTCTTGTTTTAGTTAATAATTGGTCTCCAATTGTTGAAATTTTGTTTTGTAAACTATTTATCGGGTCAAGATAAAGTCCTGCGATGTCAATGTTTCTTCCTTGAGCTTTTGCACTTTCTTTTATGTCAACAAGAGTTTGATTTCTTATCGATCTTGGGATTGCTGGAGAAGTTGTTAAAACAAGGTTTGGTTCTGGGGTTCTTGGGGATGTGTATGCTAATTCTGTTACCGCAATGCTTGTTCTTGTATAGTCTGCTGCATCTGCATTAAATGGAGAAATTGCTTTATGACCTAATATCGCTGCTAATGTTATTGATGCCGCAATTGTTCCTCTTGTCGCCCATCTTCTGATTTGTGCTTGGTGAGCTTCATAGGAGATTGGATTTGGCATATTTAAGTCTGTTTCAC
>CAZWLX010000076.1:0-3732 GCA_964634845.1 Candidatus Woesearchaeota archaeon
AAAGGTTCTTACAAATGAATCGCCCTAACAATTCAGATAAAATAGAAATAAAAAAAGTCTGCGTTCTAGGAAGCAATTCTTTTACAGGAAGTCATTTTGTTAATTATCTTCTTGAAAATACAAATGTAGAAGTAATTGGCATAAGCAGGTCTGAAGAGTATGCTCCAATATTATTGCCCTATTTATATAAAAAAAATCCCTCAGAAAGATTCAGATTTTTTAAACTAGATTTAAACAAGGACTTTGATAAAGTCACAGCCTTGTTAGACAAAGAAAAACCAGAAGTATTAGTAAATTATTCTGCACAAGGAGAAGTAAGAAACAGCTGGAAATGGCCAGAACAATGGTTTCAGACAAATACAATAGCAATAGTAAAATTAGCTAATTTTCTTAAAGACAAAGAATATCTGAAAAAATATGTATCTATCTCAACTCCAGAAGTTTACGGAGAAACTTCATTAAACATGAAGGAGAATAATAACTATGGTCCAAGCACTCCTTATGGAGCTTCTAAACTTGCAGGAGATTTATTTTTAATGACTCTATTTAAGAAATATAATTTTCCCGTTATATTTACAAGGTCTGCAAATGTTTATGGAATACACCAGCAATTATATAGAATCATCCCAAGAACAGTAATTTATCTTAAGTTGGGAAAAACCTTAGAACTCCACGGATTAGGTAAATCAATGCGCACTTTCATCCATGTTAAAGATGTGGCAGATGCAACATGGAAAGCAATACTAAAAGGTAAAAACGGAGAAGTTTATCATCTTTCTCCTGACAATGGCTTAATTTCAATAGCAGACCTAGTAAAAAAAATATGCGATAAAACAGGTCATGACTTCTCAAAATCAGTAAAATTAATAGAAGAAAACTTTGGGCAGGATTCTGTTTATAGTTTGAGCAATGAAAAAGCAAGAAAAGAAATAGGCTGGCAGCCAAAAATCTCTCTGCAGCAAGGAATTAGCGAAGTTGTTACATGGATAAATGAGAATTGGGAAGAAATACAAAAAATGCCTTTAGATTACATTCATAAAACCTAGAAATATATTTAAACAATCTTTATAGCTAAAAAACATGGAAGATGAAAAAAAACAAGAGGTTTCTCACAATTTCTTGCCAAAGCAATACGAAACAACAGGCGTTTTAGAGGTAAACCATAATTACTTAAAAGAACAGTTTGCTAATTCTGAAGAGATAATAGAGAAAATAAAAAAACTTTTAGAGACTTCTGATTTTACATTAGGAAAAGAAGTTGACGAATTTGAACAAAATTTTGCCAAGATAACAAATACAAAATACGCAATAGGTGTTGGAAGTGGCACAGACGCGCTCTTCCTAAGCCTTAAATCTTTAGGCATAAAACAAGGAGATGAAGTAATCACAACTCCTTACACTTTTTTTGCTACAATAGGAGCAATAGCAGCAACAGGAGCAACTCCTGTTTTTGTAGATGTCTCCGAAGACTACAACATAAATCCAGAGCTAATTGAATCAGCAATAACAGAAAAGACAAAAGCAATAATGCCTGTGCATTGGTCAGGGCTTGTATGCAAAATGGACAAAATATTAGAGATAGCTAAAAAACATAATTTAAAGATAGTTGAAGACTCATGCCATGGAATAAAAGCAGAATACAAAGGGAAAAAAGCAGGCTCTTTCGGAGATTTAGGATGCTTTAGCATGCACCCTTTAAAAAATCTAAATGTATGGGGAGACGGAGGAGTAATAGTAACAAATTCAAAAGAATTGCACGATAAACTCGTCTTACTTAGAAATCACGGGTTAATTAACAGAGACATATGCAATATCTACGGTCATAATTCAAGATTAGATACTATTCAGGCAATAGTTGCAAATACAATGCTTAAAAAAATAGACCATATCACAGAATCAAGAATTAAAAACGCTCTTTATTATGATGAAGCTTTGTCTAAAATACCGCAGATAAAAGTTCCAAAAAGATTTCCAGACACAAAACAAGTATTTCATATTTATGTCATTAAAGCTCAAAAAAGGAATGAGTTGCAAAAATTCTTAATTGAAAATAAGATAGATGCTAAAATCCATTATCCAATTCCAATGCATCTGCAGCCTGCAGCATCTCATCTTGGCTACAAAGAAGGAGACTTCCCAATAGCAGAAGAAACATGCAAATCTATTTTATCTCTCCCTGTTCATGAATTTATAACTAAAGAACAACAAGATTTTGTAATTCAAAAAATAAAGGAATTTTATAATAAAAATGAAAGTTAAATACGTAGACTTAGGAAAAATCTATCAGGATTATAAGGAAGAGATAATAAAAAAGTTTGATGAAATAAGCAGGCAAGGAATGTTCGTCTTTTCTAATGAATTAGAATCATTTGAAAAACAATTTGCATCTTATTGCGGGACAAAATACGCAATAGGCGTTGGAAATGGAACAGATGCTTTATTTTTAGTTTTAAAAGCTTTAGGCATAAAACAAGGAGATGAAGTAATAACAACTCCTAATTCATTCATAGCAACAGCAGGAGCAATAGCAGCAACAGGAGCAACTCCTGTTTTTGTAGATGTCTCCGAAGACTACAACATAAATCCAGAGCTAATTGAATCAGCAATAACAGAAAAGACAAAAGCAATAATGCCTGTGCATCTTACAGGAAGATTAGCAGATATGGATTCAATAAACAAAATAGCAAAAAAGCACAATCTTTTTGTCATAGAAGATGCTGCCCAGGCAATTGGCGCTTCTCTCAACAACAAAAAAGCAGGCTCTTTCGGAGATGCAGGTTGTTTTAGCTTACATCCCTTAAAAAATCTTTATGTTCATGGAGATGGGGGAGTAATAACAACGAACAGCACAGAACTCTATGAAAAACTATTAAAATTAAGAAACCACGGATTAAAAAACAGAGACGAATGTGAATTTTTCGGATATAATTCAAGACTAGGCGCAATAAATGCTGCAATCGCAAGCATAAAACTAAGCGGTTTAGACACGCTTAACAATAAAAAAAGACAAATAGCATTAAAATATATAAAATCTTTAAAATCCTATGTAAAAACTCCTTCTGAAAGAGAAAACGAAAAACAAGTCTATCAGGTTTTTGTAATATCTACTGAAAAAAGGAATGAGTTGCAAAAATTCTTAATTGAAAATGAAATTGAAACTAAGATTCATTATCCAATTCCAATTCATCTTCAAGAGGCAGCATCTCATCTTGGCTACAAAGAAGGTGATTTCCCAGCAGCAGAAAAACAATCAAAACAAATTTTAAGTCTGCCTATACATCCTCATTTAAAAGATGAAGAAGTTGATTTTGTTATCTTGAAAATAAAAGAGTTTTTTAATAAATAGTTTACTTGTCTTCTGAATAAGAGTCTTCTACTCTGTCTAAATATCTTCTAAAATCATTTCCTAGAATTCTTCTGGCTTCCCCAACAGAAGAAGTAATATTGAGCAAAGTGTTTGCTGTCTCTGTTCTAGCAATTTCTCTCCCAGCTTCAGAATAAATCTCAAATTCTTTTAAACCTTTAAAGCAAGCTTCAGCAACTTCAGCAGGTGTTTTGTCTTGCAAATAAGCCAGTCTATGAGGCAATGTAAATCTCCATAGCATGTCTGCATCTCTTACAGCAATCTCGTTAGGACTTCTAGGAGGAGAAAATCTAGTATCATGGTCTGCTATAATCGCGAGAATCTCTCCCCAATACTCTTTGGGATAGTCAACAACACTTAATGTATCA
>CAZWLX010000077.1:0-3649 GCA_964634845.1 Candidatus Woesearchaeota archaeon
TGAAGAAAATCTAGAGACATAGTCCTTAGGAGATGAAGGAGTTACTTTAATTTTTAATTTTCTTACAATGAATCTGTAAGTACGTCCTATTTCTTTTCTTTCAACATCTGATGCTGCGGCTATTTCATCTAATGTTCTTGGAATATTGTATGAACGACAAGCTGCGTAAATACATGCTGCTATAACTGATTCCATGCTTCTGCCTCTTACAAGACCACGTTGAAGAACATAGTTGTAAACTCTTGATGCTTCATCTCTTACAACACTTGGAAGATTCAGGAAAGAAGCTACACGTCTTAATTCTGCCATTGCCAGGCTTAAATTACGCTCAATAGATGTTGAGACACGCTCTTGCCATTTTTTTAATCTTAGAAATTTACGTGTCTGACCTGTTTCTAATTTGTATATGTCTGAAATTTCTCCAACATTAGTTGTGAGGCCTTTATCGAATTTTTGCATAGAAATTGGAGCTCCACCACGCCCTTTTTTCTCACTTTTATCAAATTGGCCTCCTGCATCTTGGCCTGTATCAACCATTCCTTCTTCAATGACAAATCCACAATCCTGGCACACAATTTCTCCGTTTTCAGGATAGTATTGTAAATGAACAGAACCACACTCTGGGCATTTTTTTACATAAGACATTTTAGGACTCTTGGGAGGGTTTAAAAAGTTTGTGTTTAAGAGAGTATTTAAACCTTTTGGTCTTAAAATAGGGTTGTCGTCGGAAGTTTGAGAACTTAGCTAGTTTTCAATCAGGATTGCGTTCACGTTTCCTTCTTGGCTTGGACGATTTGTGATTCTTGCTTTGCCAAGAGATGTTTCAATGATAGATCCTTTCATTAATCTATTTTGTCTGGCTAAGAAGCGGTTTTGAGGAGTTTCTACCACATTTTTTATTTCTGCCTTTTGAGTTTTTCCGTTAATGACTAAATTTACAGAATTTGATTTTAAGAGAATTCTTTTTTTACTTCCCCCCATTAATCTCAAGAATTTTCTTTTTGTTTCTCCAAGTGTTACAACTCTTTCTTGTGATGTTTTTTCATACAATTTTCTTTTCTTTTGCTTATGGTATTTTCCACCACTGATTTTTCTTCCGCGATTCATATTCTTAATTAAAAGATATAGTTTTTAAACCTAATGTTTGCAAGAAATCTTGAGATAATTATGCAGACTTGATTTTGCTTGAGATACGACGCTTAAATTTTGCAAGGGCATAATAATTTAAAGATTAATAATTTTTATTCTATTAAGCTTTTACAAACGTAAGGTTTAAATACAGGGATAAATGAAAGCAAATATGGTTAACGGAATTGAGAGACCTCTTGACTTGCTAAATCAGGCCAAGGGAAAGGAAGTTATTGTTCAACTTAAGGGAGATAAGCAATTTGTTGGAACTTTAATGGCTTTTGACATGCATATAAACGTGGCTTTAGATAATGCTAAAGAAGTTCAGAATGGAGAAGTTAAGAAAAATATTGGGTTGACATTCTTAAGAGGAGATACAATAATATTTATCTCTCCTAGTTCTGGTGCAAGCGAGAGATAAGCAACTAATCTGGTTTTGTTAGAGTTCTATTTGATCTAAATCTTTTACAATATTTGTATTTGGAAAGATAGCTCTAGATTCTTTTAGAATTTTTTCAGGAGATTGATCATATCTGGGAGATATATGGGTGAGAATAAGCGCTTTTGATTTTGATTTTTTAGCTATCTGCGCTGCTTGTTTGGCTGTTAGATGTTTATAGGATTTTGCCAATGATTCTTCAGAGTCTAAAAATGTTGATTCACAGATTAACAAATCAGACGACTTTGCTAGCTTTATTGCATTTTCATTTAGTGCAGTGTCTAAGATAAAGGTTATTTTCCTTCCTTTTTCAATATATGAAACAGACTTTGGAAAAATTGTTTTTCCTTTATACTTTATAGATTTTCCCTGCTGAAGCTTTTTTAAAAGCGGGGAATGAGGAATTTTGAGTTTTTTAAGTTTTGATTTTTCTAACCTTATCTTATCTTTTATTATGAATGAATAAGCAAGACAAGGTGTGTCGTGATTCATTTGTGCTGCCTGAATGATAAAGTCTGAGTTTTCAAAAACCCTTGAAGAGACTTCGTTAACATCCAGCTTTATTCTGATTCTGCCTATCAAATCCTCTATTGTTTTGATTATTCTTGAGATTCCCTTCGGACCATAGAGGGAGAGGGATTTCTCATAGTCTGACATTGCCAATGTTTGAAAGAGTCCTGGAAGTCCTAAGATGTGGTCTCCGTGTTTATGTGTTAAAAGAATTTTTGTTATTTTTGTCGGCGATAGAGAAGAAAGCCTGAATTGCCTTTGAGTTCCTTCTCCACAATCTATTAATATATTCTCATTTTTGTATGATAGTAACATGGCGGTATGACTACGTTTTGCTGTCGGGATTGCGTTGCCTGTTCCGAGGAATGTCAGACTTATTTTTTCCATACAGAGATTTAGAAAACAAGGTTTATATAACTTGTTTATCTTTTAATCGTATGAAAAAGAAAGTCATTGAGTTTTTTGTTATATTGTTATTTATTACTCTTTTATTGATGACTATCCAATATATAAGATTTGGAAGTTTAACAGGATTAATAGCTTTTGATGAAGAATCTGTTTATTTTCGTGATTTTAATCAGGAATTGGAAACTGGAATTTCCTTATACGATTTTCAAAGTGATTTAGGGAAGTTCAAGAAAGGAGAGTCTAAGACAGTTGAACTTAAAGTTGTTAATGATGGGAGAACTTTCCTGAATGATTGCAGAATTTTCTTTCCAACCTCTTTGCTTTCTTGGTTTGAAAGTTCAGAGAGTATAGGATTGAGTGTGTTTGAGAAACACGTATTCAATATTAATGTGAAAATTCCCAGTAACATTGATTCTGGAGATTATGAGATTTTGATATATCTTGTTTGTGAAGAATATACCTCTAAGGAAAGGGCTGTTTTGACTGTTTTGGAGCAGGGCTTTCAATCTCAAATTAGACATTATGAAAGAGAGGAAAATAATTTAGTAATTTATTATTCCTTAGAGGAATTTGAAGGAAAAGACAGGGAGATGAATGTAAACTATGAACTAGTAGATTTAGACGGAGATATTGTCGTTGCAGGAAGAGAAGAAATTGTTCTGGGAGCTAATTCTAAAGGAGAATATGTTTTACAAATAGATTTGCCTAAGAATTCTTTTGGAGAGTTTGACTTAGAGATGGAATTTGAGAGCAGAGGAGTAATAGAAAAAGAGAGCGAAAAAATCTTTTTGCCTTCCAGAGGAGTCAGCGGACTTGCCATATTTGGAGAAAATAGTAAGCGTTGGTCTGTTTATGCGTTTGTTTTTGTTTTAATTGTTGTTGGATTTATTTTTATTATGAGATTAACAAAGAGAAAGAAATCTACCGGAGATGTGGGGGTTAGATTTGGCAAAAGACCGGATAGGAAGACAATTCGATTTGATCTTAAATAGCTGTAATGAGAAGTTTTAAAAATCTCTTTTTAATCACTTAAGTAAGGCCCTGTAGCTCAGTCTGGATAGAGCGACTGCCTTCTAAGGCTGGCTCCAAAGAACTACAAGAATTTAGGAGACGAAGAGAGCAGTAGGTCGCAGGTTCAAATCCTGTCAGGGCCGTTGGATTTGA
>CAZWLX010000078.1:0-445 GCA_964634845.1 Candidatus Woesearchaeota archaeon
CAAGGTCCGCACCAATCAGCGTAAAAATCAACCAAGACATTTCCATCCTTTATCAGAGAATTAAATTCTTTTTCAGATTTTATGTTCTTAACTTTGCCTTTCATGGGGACAAAAAATAAAGTTCATTAATAAAGCTTTTGGAAACTATGTTTACCTTGTTCTTCTTCCGTCAAGTTCACTTCGAATTCCAATAATATCTTCTTTAACAGCTCTAAGCTGCTTATATCCCTGTGCATTTACAACTCTTGACAAACCGTATTCTGTTATTCCTCTATTTCTGAGATCATAAGTCGCTTGTAATTTTTTCAGAGCCAACCCTGCAAACCTATCTGAATAACTATCCGGAGTTGCCCTGCCTTCTGAGATCTCAATAGCAGCTTGCCTTAAATCTTCAGGAGTTGACCTCACCCCATCAACTCTAAGAAAATCCCCACCATATTTGACG